>CAZPZL010000254.1:0-4662 GCA_964590925.1 uncultured Granulicella sp. | reverse complement strand
GCTGCTTCATTCGCAGATGCCAGAGATCGTCGCGGGCTTGATCGCACGTAAGAAGTATGTCTACATGTGCACCAACGCGCTGCTGCTGAAAGAAAAGCTGCACCTGTTTACGCCTAGTAAGTACCTATCGTTTTCCGTTCACCTTGACGGTCAACGCGAGCACCATGACTTCTCGGTCTGCCGCGAGGGTGGCTACGACATCGCGATGGAGGGCATCAGAGCCGCTGTGGCAGCGGGCTTTCGCGTAACAACCAACACCACGCTCTTCGACGGAGCCGATCCCAACAGCGTACGCGCCCACTTCGACGAGGTGATGGCAGCAGGCGTCGAGAGCATGATGGTCTCTCCCGGCTACACCTACGACAAGGCACCCGACCAAAATCATTTTCTAGGCAAAGCCCGCTCGCGCAGATTATTTCGAGCTATTCTTTCCAACCGAAAGAAGACTTGGGAATTTAATACCCACCCATTATTTTCGGAATATTTAATGGGCAAGCAGAATTTTGAATGTACTCCGTGGGGAATGCCAACCTATTCGATCTTTGGCTGGCAGAAGCCTTGCTACTTACTACAAGACGGATATGCCGACACCTTTCAAGAGTTGCTGGATTCGGTAGAGTGGGAGAACTACGGCGCAAAGAGCGGCAATCCCAAGTGTTCCAACTGCATGGTGCATTCGGGCCACGAGGCCTCGGCTGTAGACTACAACTTCAGTTCACTGCGCGGATTCTGGGAGACGGCAAAGCGTTACATCTCCCCCTCGCTTTACGAAGATGCCGAGGCGCAGAAGCTGCTCAATGAGTGGCCGAAATCGCAGCACGGTCCGTTGGTGCAGATTGCATCGACCACAACAAGTGCAACTGAGGAAGTATCGGAGTTGCAGGGGATTTCGCGTGAGTAATACGGTACAGGAGGCGACAACGTTGGATCAGCTCGAACATATGGACTCGGACGAGATCGAAATTGCGGCAGGGCATGAGCGCGAGCAGCTTGAAGGTTGGGTTCCGGAGCTAGCCACCGATGCCGAGATACGCGAGGCGCTGGAAAAGGCCTTCGACTATCGCGGCGATATTACCATCACTCGCAAGGATGGCTCACATGTGCAGGGATATTTATTCGACCGCCGCAGCGGCTCCACACTAATGAATTCTTATGTGCGAATTATTCCGATAAATGATCGTGTTAAATTAAATATTCCTTACTCAGATATCGCCGCGCTGGCATTTACCGGGCGAGATAATGCCGCGGGAAAAACCTTTGACGCCTGGGTAAAGAAATACTGGGAGAAGAAATCCACCGGTGAGCATAATATTCGGATAGAACCGGAAAGATTGGACTAGAATTCATTTATTGGATGTACAGTTTTGCACTCGATCGAATTGCAGGAATTTTTGCTTCGCTCAGAATGACAACTCAAATTTTATGAAAGTATTTATTACCGGGTCTACGGGGTTTGTAGGCAGTCACGTGGTGCAGGCTTATACTGCGGCTGGTGCGGAGCTACGGCTGCTGACGCGCAAGTCGAGCAAGCTGACAGCTCTCGAAGGAATTCAAGCCGACGTTGTCGTCGGCGATCTGCTCCAACCGGAATCCCTCCGCACGGCCCTGCGCGGATGCGATGCTTTGGTGCATGTGGCGGCGGACTATCGGCTGTGGGTGCGCGACCCCGCCGATATGTACGCGGCCAACGTAGAGGGGACACGCGAATTACTAAAGCTCGCGCGCGAAGAGAGCGTCGACAAGGTCGTCTACACTTCGAGCGTCGCGACGATGGGCTTCAAGACCGACGGAACCATCGTGGACGAGGCGACGCCGGTATCGCTCGACGATATGATTGGGCCGTACAAGCGGTCGAAGTTTATGGCGGAGCTGGAGGCGATCAGGGCCGCGCGCTCGGGCCAGCATGTGATGATCCTCAACCCCACCACGCCAATCGGCGCGGGTGACGCCAAGCCCACGCCGACGGGGCGCATCTTCGTCGATTTTCTCAATCGCAAGTTTCCGGCATATGTTGACACTGGCCTGAACCTCGTCGACGTCAGCGAAATAGCGCGCATGAACGTCGTTGCGCTGGAGCATGGCACTCCGGGCGAGCGATACATTTTGGGCGGGGAAAATGTTACGCTGAAGCAAATTTTGGATCGTATGGCAGCGATTACCGGCCTTCCCTCGCCGACAATGAAGGTGCCTCATGCTGTAGCTTTGGCCTTCGCTTACTTCGACGAGACCTTTACCGGCAAGCTACTCGGCAAGGAGCCGCGCGCCACGGTCGAAGAGGTTCGCATGTCGCGCAAGATGATGTTTGCGTCGTCAGCAAAAGCGGAGCGCGAGTTGGGCTTTCGAGTGTTGCCGGTGGACACCGCCATGCGCTCGTCGATCGAATGGTTCCTAGCGCACGGCTACGCGCCTGATAAGGCGATTGCATGAAAGGAAATATCGCAATCATTGCGGCTGTGAGTGGCGAGCTTGCGCCGCTGGTTAAGCACCGCACAGCGCGGAGTTGGAATCGTGTTTCATCTATTTCAGGCGTTGAGATGTGGGAGTATCTTCATGCTGACGGATGCTGGCTTGCGGTGTGTGCAGGGATGGGTGGAAGAAGGGCCACAGTTGCACTCGCAGAAGCAGAAAAGCGGAAAAACATTGCGGCTATTTGCTCCGTTGGTTGGGCGGGAGCTTTGAAAAGCGTGTTTGAGGCCGAAAAGATTTACACTCCTTCGCTGATTGTTGATACCGCAACGGGAGAACAGTTTCGTCCTGCTAAGTTGTCTGTTGATTGGCCTATCCTTGTATCTACTTCGAGCGTTGCGGATGCGGACGAGAAACAGAAACTCGCTACAATGTATGGCGCTGGGCTTGTGGATATGGAAGCTGCTACATTGGCAAAAATTGCACTGAGTAAGGCAATCCCTTTTTATTGTATGAAAGCTATCTCGGATGAAGCTAATGCCGAGCTTCCTAATATCAATCCGTTTATAAACGATAGTGGACAGTTGAAGATGCTGCCGTTCTTATTGAATTTGTCTACACGGCCATCTTCATGGGCTCCATTGGCGAAGCTTGGGAAGCATAGTGCGGCGGCAGCGAAGAATCTGGCTGAGTCTCTCTATGATTGGTTGGATGAACGAACATATATTCGTCAGGAGTTGGGCGATTATTCGAAGTTTGAATCCAAGTGACGCACATGTCTCAAAGAATTCATGTGGCAGGGATTAATGCAGTGACGATTCGGACGGAGAGGATTGCAGTGGAGAGGATGAGTGTGGAATCGATTTCGACCGAGAAAATCAGTGCGGAGAAGATTAGCGCTAGGCCGATTGTGACGTTGCCGACGATTGCGCAGACCATGCGAGCGGTGGTCTATCGCGGCATCAACGACGTGCGCGTCGAGACAGTGCCGGTTCCCGTCAACGCCGACGGTACGATTGACGCTGGCGAGGTGCTGGTGCGCATCGACTGCTGCGGCATCTGCGGCACGGACCTGAAAAAGATCCACTCCGGCTCGCACTCGGCTCCGCGCATCTTTGGCCATGAGATGGCCGGCACTATCGTGCGGGTCGGCGCAGGCGTCGAGCACTTCGCCCTCGGCGACCGTGTCATGGCCTACCACCACATTCCCTGCGGCGAATGCTACTACTGCCGCAAGCAGACCTTCGCGCAGTGCGAGACCTACAAGAAGGTCGGCTGCACGGCGGGATTCGCACCTGCGGGCGGCGGCTTCGCCGAGTACATGCGCGTCTCCGAGTGGATCGTCGGCAAGCCAGGCCGCACTGCGGGCCTCATTCGCATTCCCGACGACATCCCCTTCGAGCAGGCCTCGTTTATCGAGCCGGTCAACACCTGCTACAAGGCGGTTCGCCTGCTTAACCTCCAATCCGACGAGACGGTGCTGGTTATCGGGCAGGGGCCGATTGGAATTCTTCTTGCGGCTCTCGCTCGCCGCACCGGAGCAACCATTCTCACCAGCGACCTCTACCCCGAGCGGCACGAAATTGCGGCAAAGTTTGGGCTAGAACATCCGCTGGACGCGCGCGGCAATGTGGTAGCCGCTGCACACGCTGCCACCAAGGGACGCGGGGCGGATGTGGCTCTGGTGGCAGTGGGTGCGGACGAACTGATCCACACTGCAATGGACGCAGTCCGCCCCGGCGGGCGTGTAATGCTCTTCGCGGCCACCCAGCACGGCGAGGCGATCTTCGATCCCGCCGCCGTCTGCATGGACGAGAAGACGCTAATGGGTTCCTACTCGGCGTCGGTGACGATAAACGATGCGGTCGCCGAACTGGTCTTCGATGGTTTCCGCGATGGCAGCTTTGATCTGACGAGGCTTATCTCGCATCGCTTCCCTCTGGAAGAAGCGGCCAAGGCAATCGACCTCGCGTCGCACCCACAAGCCAGTTCGATGAAGATCCTGATCCGCTCATAGGTTGAAGTACCAAAAATTAGAGGATTATGAGGATTACAGACCTGCGCGTCTCTGACGATAAGGTCCTAGTATTGTGGCCGTACCAATCTGTCCTATACTGATGCAGTCCGTTAGATTTAGTCTCCGCCGCACCGCGCAAGGGCAGCCACAAGCAATGGCGCGTTGAACCATCTGCCGTGCAGAGTTTGATTTAGTAGGATTTGTTTTAAGGAGTGAAGCACCATGATGAATACAAACCG
>CAZPZL010000253.1:0-4679 GCA_964590925.1 uncultured Granulicella sp. | reverse complement strand
ATCGCCACGGAAAGGCATTTGGAGCGCTCGGCTTCCGGTCAGCCGTACTTTACCGGAACATCGATTGGCGCCACGCGCTCGATTTCTCCTACGACATGTCCATTCCCAACGTCACGCATCTCGACCCGCAAAGAGGAGGCTGCTGCACCGTCTTTCCGTTCTTCAATGGAAACATTCTGGAGCTTCCTGTGACCATGTCGCAGGATTACTCGCTCTTTCACATCCTGAAGGACTATTCGATCAATCTGTGGAAGAAACAGATCTCCCTGATCCGGCAGAGACACGGCCTCATGCAGATGATCATCCATCCCGACTACATCATGGATGAACCAGCTCGCCGCGTGTATGCGGAGTTGCTCGACTACCTCGCCGGCATGCGCGACTGCGGCGAGACCTGGATCGCCCTGCCCGCTGAGGTGGCCGCATGGTGGCGGCTAAGAAGCAAACTGAGAATAGTCAACGAAGGCGGCTCATGGCAGATAAAAGGCGACGGCGCGGAGAAGGCACAGATCGCATTCGCCAACCTTACCGATGAAAAGCTCAGCTATGAGTTAGATCCGACCGCATAAATGGGAATTCGGAGCGGTATTCCAGGTGGGCACTGGAACAACCTTCTCAATGTATGACTGCAACCAGAACGAGATTACCGGATGCCCCCGCGCCCGCATCCTGCAAAAGCCGAGCTACCAGCGTAACGGCTCTGCGACAGCAACCGGAACGCCGGATCTCTTCGCGTATATCACGTTCCCGACCTACAACTCAACGAATTATGGCAGCGATGGGGACCCCAAATTGGGCGCTGAGGACCTGCTCATTATCGTGGCGTCGACACCTTCCCGGGCGGAAACCGTCAGCTCCAGCTCGCCGGCAAGTTTGTCTTCTAGCTGGTAACCATCATCAATTGAAAGGGCGCTCTTCGGAGCGCTCCTTCTTTTGGCGTAAGTTCCCCCCACCAAGCCGATTGCACCAAAGTTGCAGACTGCCTCAATAAACTTTTTTCGCTCTCCGCCTAGAATCTTCAAAACCACAGGCCGATAGAGTGCATGCAGCACACAACCACCTGCTCCAAATAGCGATTCCGGCCTCTTTGAAAGACCCGGGTCAGTGCAGGCGGAATTCGATATAAGGAGCAACAAACATGCTTACCATCCTCAATAGCATTTCTTCACTGAATGCCGAGAATGCACTCTCCAACACTCAAGCCAATCTGCAGAAGTCTCTAACCCAACTCTCCACCGGCCTCAGGATCAATTCCGGATCCGATGACGCCGCCGGCCTCTCCATCGCCAATGGCCTGCAGGCCAACATTGCCGCACTCACGCAGTCCTCAAACAACGCGTCTGACGGCATTGGCGCCCTGCAGACAGCGGATGGCGCAATGTCGCAAGTGACCACGCTGCTCAACCGCGCTGTAACCCTGGCCACCGAAGCCTCGAATGGCGGCCTTTCCACCAGCCAGTCAACCGCTCTGGACACGGAATATCAATCGATCCTTACCGAAATCGGCAACATCAACACCGCCACCAACTTCAACGGTACGGCCGTCTTCGGCGCAACAGCAACCTCATACCTCACCGACGGAACCACCGGTGGCGCCAACACATTTTCGACATCTGTTACCTCCGTCGCCGCGGCCACGCTGGGCTTGAAAGGCAATCTGAAAACCAGTGCGGGCGCTCAGACCGAACTGGCCGCAATCACCGCTGCTATCGGAACTGTTGCTGCTGACCGCGGCGCCGTAGGCGCCTCAGTCAACCAGCTCACGGCCAGCCAGAGTGTTGTAAACACCGAAGTTACCAACCTGCAAAGCGCCGCAAACGATATTCAAAATGCCGACATCGGCAAGACGGTTGCGAACATGACTCAGTACAGCGTCCTGCAGCAGACCGGTATGGCGGCCCTGTCGCAGTCCAACCAGGCGCAGCAGTCCGTCCTGAAGCTGCTGCAGTAATTTCGCCAACGCATAAACTTGACCTGGCGGCGCCCATTCCGGCGCCGCCACTTTTTTCCCTCCGCGCTTGAACTTCCCGGTTCAAGGTGCCGATAGTGTATTGCGGCTTGAGAGCTGAATACAGGCAAACAAGTCAACCGCAAATCGAGTCAAAGGAATCGGCATTGTTATGAGCTCTGTTTCGGCACTCAACTCCCTGCTTTCGTCGACCTCGTCTTCATCTTCGTCAATCGACCTGAGTTCGATCCTCCAGGCTGCCCTGGGATCATCGTCGTCTGGAATCGATGTGACCGCGGCTGTCAATTCAGCAGTCACAGCAGCCCGCGCCCCGGAGACCGCATGGCAGAATGAGGAAACGACCCTCCAGAGCCAGACCACCGCCTTGACCGCACTCCAGACTGACGCGACAAACCTCGACAACGACATGCAGAATCTGAACAGTATTGTAGGTCCCTTGTCGGCCAGGACGGTCACGTCTTCGAACTCCAGCGTCCTTTCAGGATCCGCCGCATCGGGCAGCGCTGCGGGAAATCATGACGTGGTCGTCACCAACCTCGCGACCACTGCCTCCTGGGCCTCGGGAACATTTGCAAGCGCCTCGACTCTGGTGCCCGCCGGCAGCTTCACAATTACGAGCGGCAGCGGCGCGTCGGCCACGGTGACTACCGATGGCACACAGACACTTTCGCAGGTTGCGGACCAGATCAACACCGACAACGTGGGCGTCACGGCCCGGGTTGTGACAGACGCGACTGGTTCGCGGCTCGCAATCGTAGCTAATTCGTCCGGAAGCGCCGCAAATTTCACGGTTTCCACAGGCACAGCAGGATTCGGATTCACGCAATCCGCAACCGGCAACAACGCTTCACTCACTGTAGATGGTATAGTGATTTCGAGCGCGACCAACACCGTTACCGGCGCCATCCCCGGCGTCACGATTAATCTGCTTGGTGCAGCTCCCGGAGTTGACGTTACCCTCGGAATCGCACCCGATACATCACAGGCCACAACGGCTATCGACCAGTTTGTGACCGATTACAACACCATGGTCACGGATCTGGGGACGCAGTTCACATTCAATGGCACCAGTGAAGGCGTACTCGCCAGCGACTCCACCGTGCGCAATCTGCAGAGCCAGGTGCTCGGGGCGCTCGGGTACACATATTCGCCCGCATCCGGAAGCACGACCGTCTCCAACCTCACATCGCTCGGCATCAGCGTGGGAGACGATGGAACGCTCACCGTGGATTCCAGCACTTTGCAGAATGCCTTACAGAGCAACTTCAGCGATGTGCAGAACTTCTTCCAGGGCACGT
The DNA here is from genome assembly GCA_964590925.1 of uncultured Granulicella sp. Taxonomy (GTDB): domain Bacteria; phylum Acidobacteriota; class Terriglobia; order Terriglobales; family Acidobacteriaceae; genus Edaphobacter. The sequence goes on along the minus strand of CAZPZL010000253.1, from coordinate 1,412 downwards.
CCGCAAACGGATTTGCAAACTCTCTCGATCAGCAACTCACCAGTTTCATCAGCCCGGGCGATGGAGCTTTCACGGTCGATCTGCAGAGTATCAGCAGCCAGTACACCGATGCGCAAAATAGCATCAGCAACTTTGAAACCAACCACATTACGCCACTGCAGACTCAATTGCAGAGTGAATACAGCCAAGCCGAGATCCTCCTGTAGCAACTGCCCTCAGAGATGCAGCAGATCAACACAGAGCTAGGCTTGAATAACTCCTCGAAGAGCTAACGGGACACCAGAGATGACTCGAACAGATCTTGCATATCGAAGAACGGCGGCGGAAGCCCCCGGCGGACTAGCGCTGCTCATCGCCTTGTTCGATACCCTCGCCGGAGACCTGCGGCGTGCCGCCGAGGCGCAGCGCGAAAACGACATTGAGCGGCGGTGCCGGGAAGTTCGCCACGCCCTGCTCGTCGTCGGACATCTTGAAAGCTGGGTCAATCAAGGGACGGGCGGCGTGTTGGCACAGGAACTTGCCGCCTTCTATGCCGCTTTGCGTTGCAAGCTGATCGAAGCCGAAGCCAGCAGGTCGGCAGAAACCCTGGAACAGCAAATGTTCCGCGTATTGGATCTGCGGGAACACTGGCAACAGATCGAATTGCGCTCGGAACCCTCAGGGCCAGAGGTCTTGCGCCCAGTGATCCAGATACCCACCAGGTATCCCTCCCCTCAGATTGAAGGCCTGCGCGCCAGTTGGTCGGCATAGAACCATGCGGTTTGCGAAAGCGAACGGCGCTGGAGATTCTCCAGGGCCGTTCGCCTTGCATCCGCAACCAGTATTTTGATTTGGATCTGCCGCCGCCAAACCGGCTCTTAACAATGAAGACGCGCTCTTTCAGTTACTGCGGAGGAATCAGGTAACTCAGCAGCGTCGTCGGCAGCACCTTTGACGCGGCCGCCAGGGCAGCGGCGTTGGCTGTCTGCGCCTGGGCCAGCGCCGTGGCTGCCGTAGCCATATTCACACCAACTAGCGATGTTGCCTGGGATGTTAGACTCACTGTTTCCTGTTGAAGATAAGTCTCCTGGGAATTTAGCTGGGTTTCTGCATTGGCATAGAAGACACGCTGTTGACTCACATTATTCAGTGCCGAGCTAATGGTGCTTGTTGCCGACTGAATGGCGGAGCTATTGCCACTTTGCAATGCTGAAACCAGGGAACTCAGCGATCCCAGTACATCGCCGCTCGCATTTGAGAATATCTGACTGCCCGGCAGGTTTGACTGGACGCTTAAATCCGCTCCCACCGCGACGGAGTTCACGCCGGTGTTGCCATTGTATTTGTATCCTGAGGCTGAAGTCGGATCGGCTGTATAAGGAGGCTGCGAACTCGCCGTGCCGCCAAACAGATACGTTCCTTGATACGACGTA
>CAZPZL010000252.1:0-4691 GCA_964590925.1 uncultured Granulicella sp. | reverse complement strand
ATCCGCAGACCCTAACCGGTCGTGGGGGTTCAAGTCCCCCCGCCCGCACCACCACATCCCTGAGTGGAGCCAGGATGGAACCATCCTGGAGTGTTTTGGGGCCGGAACCGGCCCGCTTTGGCCCGGCACCGGGCCGGCACTGTAAGGCGCTTCTGCATACGAACGTATGCAAGCGCTTCTTTGTCTCCTTCCTCGGAGAAGCCTTCGAAACCTTGAAGCCTTTTTATCAAGCACGGCCAAGAACGTCAGGCCATATCTCTTTTTGCTCTGGGGTGTCTTGGAACTTCCGGAGGCTCACACGACCAAGCGCGCGGGATGGGTCGCTTCGACAGATGCGGACGTCGCCATCGGGATTAGGATAGCCGACGGCCAATCCCATTGGGCGGGGCCTTCGCATCGATCTGGCATAGTTTGAGGCCGTGAGGAGCTGAGAGCCGCTCAGGACTGTCAATCGTCGAGAATCACTGCGAGGCAGCAAAATCAGCGAAGCCACCGTTGTGGATACGCAACGCTAGTGAATCCACGCGAAAGAGGCATGCAAGCCTTTCAAAATATGCCGGAGACGCTTCTCGATTGACGACAGTAAGGCTCCTTATTGGTTTGCTTCGCTTGCTCATGGCTCGTTTTATTAGGTCATCCTGATCAACGTCAGTATCGGGAACGCTCCAGCCGATCACGACTACCTCGTCCGCAGAGACCAATGCATTAAACTCCTTTTCGCGGCTGGCTCTTATAAAGGACAGTTCACTCAGCTTCGCTGAACTTGGGGGCAAGATGCAAATGCCGACCTCGCTGGGCAGTTGACCGGGCAGCTGAATGCGCTGAAAGTTCTCGCTGGAACACCAGTAGCGCAAGCGGCCCTCTCTGGTTAGAGGCATGGTCGGAGGCCCATCCAGGAATTCGATGCCCCTACTCGACTGCACATATGGCACCTGGTAAGGAACCAGCCAATTCAGTGACCCGTGCGGCTTCAAGATCGTTACAGTGTTGTCCCTCGCGAGACCACCGAACGGGACGGCCCGTACCGAGCTTCCCGGACCGTCGCCAGTCGGATAGGGATTGTCGGTTACGCAGTAGGGGATATTGAAGCCGTATCCTGTATCGGGCATCCATCTGGAGGTCGTCTTCTGTACTGCAAAGTCAAGAAGCAGATCGTAATTGAAGCTGACAAATGTGTGACACCTGGCATCCTGATTCATCCGAACTTGAAGAAAATGTTCCAGCGGACCGAAATTTACGTTCCATCCGACAAGGCAGAACAGCCGGTTGATTGCATACTTGAATCTCTGATGTGCAGATGTAGCGGATTGATTCCCTGATAGTTGCAGCGACCGTTCAAGTAGGCTCTCGATTGACTCCGGACGCCGTTTCTTGAGGGCCTCGCGGAACGCTTCTCGCACGACAGGTGAACGGTCCGAAGAACTATCCACCAACCTGGCGGCTATGCTCTCGGCTTCGTCCGATTTATGCTCATACAGCCTAGCGTTTTCGAGCTCTGCCATAGCGGTCAAAACAACGTCGTCGTGGAGATAATCAGCCATCGTGGCCGTGAAATCCCACATGGCAGGAATGCGCAACGCTTCGCTTTGCAATGATTTGCTCAGGCCTGCGCCAATGAAATACGTGATGTTGTGGCTTGTCATGTATTGGTCCTGCCCCGATGATTGCCGCATGACAATGGGGACGCTACCGCCCTTGCGAGGTTTGTTCAACCGTTACGAGTCGATAACTTCCCGAAGGAAGACTTCGTCAACCTTTGTGGCACTTTCGTCCTTGTCTAATCCGTACCATGTCCGGTCGTCGGGACAAAAATACAGAACATGCTTTCGATATCCGGGATCAATGAAGACCGAACCAAGATACAGATTGCCGTTGCGGTCCCGCGTGATCCGAGCGTCAGGGTGTCCCATTAGCTTCGTATAACGAGAGATTGTCAATCTTGGGGCCAGCTCAGCGAATAGATTCGAAATCTCCTTCTGCAATCGCTCTGTCACGATCTTGCGCAGATGGGCCATTGTCATGGGAGAAATCGGCGTAATCTCCGACTCCCACCTGCTTACGGATGTCGTTGTCGTGTGGAGTTCGGCTGCAAGCTGCGCCTGCGTAAACCCGAGGAAGTCCCGATAAAGCCTCAGCTCTTTTGGATCAGTCAGGGCCATTTGGTTTAGAAAAGTCCGGGGTAGTGGCATGAATTGATATTACACTGTGTATATACGCAGCGCAACTTTCCATCGCAGAGAACTCCAAATGGCAGCAGCAATTGAAACCCCGGGAGCGTAGTTTTCACTTGATAGGCGATTGTCCTTTATCTCGCGGAAACTCTGCCGCGAATCCCACTTCTTGCGGTTTTCCATTTTGATCGTGCGTCAAAAGCACCAACCGGTCTTTATCTGCTCTGGCGTAATACAAGCCTGGGTCGAGCATTGAACAGTGACTCCAGCGCCATTTCGCTTCGCAATGCAGGGAAGCAAATGGGACCGCTTCCACGGAAATGTCCAGAGTCACGTAGCCCCGGTGAATTTCAATCGCAGGATAGGTGGCGCAATCGACAGACGTTTGGTAAGCCGACCATGTATGCGCCGTGCAACTGCTGTGCGCGGGCATACTTCCTACAGGGATCTCAAGAGAGGCTCCTCCGTAAACATGTACCAACGCAGGATAGTCTTTAGGACTCTTGCCATCGGGAAACCGTACGGGAAAATCGAATGCGGTAGCGTGCAATAGGAAATCGTCTGAAGGCGGTGGGCTCTTGACGTTATTGCTTACCGTAAGGAAACGCGTAATCGGGCTTTCCTGGGGCCCTCCTACGATTTGTAGGAGCTTGTAGTCGTGAATCCAACGGCCTCTGTATTCGCCAACAGGCAGATTTGTGCATGGGATCGACTCGCGCAGGCTGTTCTCTTTGCGGCAGCCCAAAACCCAGTGATCTTCCCCGTTAATCTTTCCATGAAACACGGCAAAATATGGAAGTTCCATACCCATCGTTGCAGCTTGCGCCTGTTGCTGCTGACTGATTGCGCTCATGTCGGTCTCGAATGTTGATTCGATCGTCACTTGCAGTGGAAAACTCTGCTCGATTGACGGATTTTGCGGTGCGGCTGAAGAAAGCAAACTTAGGTTGTGCTGCGCCGTGGCATCGCCTTGTTCCGCTGCTTTGCGATACCAGATCGTTGCCTGCACGTCGTCTTTCGGAATTCCCTGACCCTCGTGGTACATCGCGCCGAGATTATTTTGGGCATCGGCCAGTCCTTGCTCTGCCGCTTTGCGGGTCCAAACTGTAGCCTGCGCGTCGTCATGCGGCACGCCTTGGCCGGCATGGTACATCGTGCCCAAGTTGAATTGTGCCGTTGCGCTGCCCTGATCTGCGGCTCTTCGATACAACGCAGCGGCCTGTGCGTAGTCTTGTCGCACGCCTTGCCCATTGGCGTAGAGTTGGCCGAGATAAAGTTGTGCGTCGGCGTTCCCTTGATCCGCGGCCTTGCTATACCAGTGCGCAGCTTCCGTGTAGTCCAGGGTTACGCCTTGGCCGAAGTTGTATAACGCACCGAGGCTCCATTGTGCGGCGACGTTGCCTTGATCTGCGGCTTTACGGAACAATCGGGCAGCCTCCGCGTAGTCCTTCGAGACGCCTTGGCCTTCGTGATACATTGCGCCGAGATTGTATTGCGCATTGGCTTCACCCTGCTCAGCCGCCTTTCGGTACCAAATGATGGCCTTGGCAAAGTCTTGGGAAGTCCCTTCCCCATTCGCATAGGCGAATCCAACTTGTTCCTCAGCTCCTGCATCGCCCGCTTGAGCCTGCGCCAACAGAGCAGGGTTGATGCTGTTGGTTTGGGCTGCGGTGGTCGCAGCGACAAACAGACCGGCCAGCGCAATGAGTCGCATGGCGCAGGCACGATAGCAAACGAGCATGGCGTCCTCCAGACGTTCAGACTCATTCATGGTCGAGTGGGGCCACTCGATAAGTCAAGAACAATAGGTCAACGAGCAGGTGCGCCCTCGTGATCGAGGTCAAAAGCCGCAAGCGCGGTTTGGCGTTGGAGGTGCTTGGGCAATTTGGGACGGCGTAAAGGCGGTGCCCTCAGCACCCGTGGTGAAGTACCCTTCGCTCCAGCGTCCGTCAAGGCGCTTCCGCTCCGGTTGAGGCGCTGACATGAGAAGAATGTCTTCTTCTCATGTGTCCAAAGACACATGGAAAAGCGACGGCGGTAGGGCCGTAGCGAGGCGATGAAGCATCGATGGCGGCGACGCTACTTAAAGCCTTCGGGCAAGTGCGGGAACGCCGATGGCTGGAACCTGCGAGCACAAAAGGCGACAGGAACCATAGTCAGAAGTTTGTTGCATTTATCTGACATGGGGTTATACTGAGGGAGTCAGAAGTTTGTTGCATTTATCTGACACAAGGTTAACCATGTCCACTCCGGCATCCAGCATTCCAGCCGCCATCCTGGACCGAACCTCCGCCTCTGCGCAGCCGCACGTCTGGACCCCGGAGGACTTCGCCGACCTTGGACCGCGCACTGCGGTCGATCAAGCCCTCCACCGGCTAGTTGCTTCCAAAAGCCTGCGACGGATTGCGCGCGGCTTCTACGACATCCCCCGAGATAACCGCCTTACCGGAAAGCCTACCTATCCAAACCCGCGCGACGTGATCGACGCGCTGGCCCGGAAGGGCAAGGTCCGGGTGGTGG
>CAZPZL010000251.1:3806-4700 GCA_964590925.1 uncultured Granulicella sp. | reverse complement strand
GTTCGTTCACATCACACGTCATCTGGTAAGGAGGCCCACACAATGGCCAGTAATGAAATCGAAATCCTCGACGCAGCCGCTCCGGTCGAGAAGCAAAATGAGATCGCGACAGGTCGCGCACTGAATCGCAGGCACTTCATGGCTGCTTTCGGTATGGCTGGCACCGCGACTGGCGCAGGATTGTTGTCGGGCTGCAACGCCGCATCGACTCCCATTGCGTCCACCGCCAACACCATCAATTCGGCGGCCGAGATTAATGCCCTGAACTTTATCCTCAATTTCAAATACCTTGAGGCCACCTTCTATTCCTTCGTCACTCAGGGAGTAGACCTTCCGTCCTCCCTCACCCACAACAGCGGTACCATCACTGGTGCGCCTGCCACCAAGTTGACCTTCACGGCGGCCAACGCGGGACCCAACGGGGTGCAGATCAACGATCTGCTCAACGAGATCTACTTTGACGAGATCAATCATCTGACCGCACTGGTCAGTCTGCTCGGTTCCTCGGTCGTAGCACGGCCAGCAATCAATCTCGCTCCCTACGGGGCGCTCAACGCCACGGCGCTCTCTCCAACCAACGCCATCGCCATTGCAAGATTGCTGGAAGATATCGGGACGACCGTACTGGCTGGCGCAGTCCAGCAGCTCGCCAACAGCACCACCACCTTTGTCTCGCAGATGCTTGGCGCGGAGGGCTTTCATGCTGGAGCGCTGCGCCTGATCGCCATCCAGAATCCCACCATCGTCTACCAACATGACAACGCCGATGCGACCGAAGTTGCGCTTGCCGATCCGGGTACAATCGCTCCGACGACCTGGGCTGGCCCCACTGCTGCAGGCGGTTTCTTTGCCACTACCGGAGGGGTATATGTCTCGAGCAATACCAACTCGGGT
>CAZPZL010000251.1:0-3796 GCA_964590925.1 uncultured Granulicella sp. | reverse complement strand
CGGGTCTAGGGTTTGCCCGCACCTCTTCGCAGGTTCTCGCAGATCTCTACGCAAGTGCCCTTGGAACTCCCGCAGTATCTGGAACCGCCAGCGGCGGATTCTTCCCCAATGGCGTAGCCGGAGTCACCAATACTGTCTAACTCTGGCAGAACGCACACACCCAATTCGACGCGGTCATCGCATACAACTATGACGCAATCTGTTCTCAAGTATCGAAAGTCATCTGATAAGGAGGCCAACACAATGGCCAGCAATGAAGTCGAAGTCCTCGATCCCACGGCAACGGTCGAGAATCTCCCAGAAACCGCATCCGACTCAACCCTGAATCGCAGGAACTTCATGGCTGCCCTTGGCGCGGTGGGTGCCGCTGCTGCTGGCATTGGGCTGCTATCTTTGGGCCACGAGGCAGAGGCGCAGCAGGCGTCGCAAGGCGGCTACCAACAGGCCGACATCCTCAACTTCCTGCTCAACATCAAGTACCTCAAGGGGACGTTCTACGCCTGGATAACGACAGGCGCAGATCTTCCGACGCCTCTCCTCAACGATTCCGGAATCGTCTATAGTATACCGGGAGAGACCTCTAATAACCTCGGGTATTCCTATCACGCTGGCACCTTCAATCTGCTCACGAGCACGACCGGTCCGATCACCAAGCAGATCAGCGATATGCTCTCCGAGATGTACTACGATGAGTTGCAGCAACTGACCGACCTGAGCAATCAGATCATTCAGTTAGGCTCCACTCCCATCTCCAGGCCTGTCCTGAACATTCAGGGCAATCAGCAGACTACATCTCAGGGTATCGGGCTCATCTTCACCCCCGCCACGAGCGTCACCATCACCTTCTCGATTACCCAGAATCTGGTTATGGGTATTGCGCGTTTGCTGGAAGATCTCAGTACAACCGCCTTTGCCTACGCAGCTCAGTATCTCAGCGGCAGCTCTTTGGCTCTCGCCACGCAGATACTTGCTTCTGATAGTTTTCATTCCGGGGCGATTCGTCTAGCCTGCATACAGCTCGGCATACCATATCTCCCGACGCAGCACTCGGGTCCCGGCTATAATTCGTCCAATACGCTTTCGTCCGCCAATTTTGCCGGATCGCTTGTAGCGGGCAGCAATGTGGTCTATGGAATCCCAACCAACTCGGTGATGACCAGCAATACCTTCCCGGCGGTCGGGCAGGTGGTCACAGGGACCGGCATTCCCTTAAATTCGGTCGTTACGGCTTACACCGCGACCAACGGTGTCACTCAGGTCACCGCTGCCGGCGCTCTCATCAAAGGCAGCAATAACATCTCGCTGATAAACCTATCCTCCTCAGCTCTCGGTCAGCCAGCCGACACATCCACCGACCTAACCGGATTGGGAATCGTGGGTACCACCATCGGCTCCACTACATACTACGGACAACCCGTTACCGGAACCAACTTGCCTGTTGGTGCATTTATCACTGGGGTCAGTTCCCCTACTAGCTCCACCCCTGGCGTCATCACCATCGGTCAGTATTCAGGTTCGGGCACAGTAATTCCAGCGGCAGCCTCCGCAACGACTACGGTGAGTATTTCTCAGGGAATCATTACTCAGTCAAGTCCGGTCATAACCAATCTATCGACTATCACAGGAATCCTGCCTGGCCAGCTTGTTACATGGCAGACGGCGCTAACCGGTGCACAGACGTCGCTGGGAACCTTCCCCAATAACGCCGTGGTCTACTCAGTCAACAGCACCTTGGGCACCATAACGATAGGGACGGCAGCCAGCTTCGTACAGAATGCCACGACGTTGAATGCCCTTACTTCGAGTTTGATGTCATTTACAGGCTCCATAAGCGGCAGCAGCCTCTCTACAATCTCTGTGACCACAAGCACAAGCGGATTGTTTCAGGGGCAGCCCATCAGCGGAGGTACTATTCCCGCTTCGACGACTATTACGGGGGTCGGCAGCAACAGTGTCTCGTTGTCACAGCCCGCGACAGGCCCAGTCACGTCGGCGACATTCACTTCAGGCACTTCCAACTCATTTACAGTCAACACAACCGAGACTCTCACCATTGGAACGGGCAGCGTTACGCTCTCGAACAATGCCACGATCTCTGCTCTTACTAATTACATCACCGTCAACACGGCGGATGCCTATGACGTCCAACCGGTCGATCTAGGGTCTGCGGCAGCTGCCGCAGCCGGACCAACGGCTCTACCGGGAACGACTCCGTCAGTCTATCAAGGCTTCTTCAACACAGCACCTACAGGTGGCACTGGAACGACGCCCGCTGGCTTTGCCTTTGCTCGCAGTTTCTCGCAGGTTCTACAGATCCTCTTCAACAAATCGACGTCACTGACTTCGCAGGCAACCAGCGGGAGCTTCTTCCCGAGTGGGGTCGGCGGCACCATCAACGGAGTCTAATCTGGGTAATAGTCTCACCGGGAGAGGGATCCTGATCCAGCCCGGCACAAAAAAGATCGCGCATCTCAGCCTCCGAGATGCGCGATCTTCTTTGGTAATGGCTATAAATTGATAGTTTGCCAAGTCTGGGGTTGGCGTGTATCGAGAACGAACGATACCTCCAAGGTCACTGGCAAAACTGAGCACGCAATTCGCCACTACATCGCCAGGCTCAGAGCCGATGCCGTGCGGCTGAATTCGGTGATCCGCCAGCACTGGGGCATCGAAAACAATCTGCTCTGGGTGCTTGATGCGAGCTTTAGCGAGGATCTTGATCGCAAACGCGCAGTCCACGCGGCTCAGAACTTCTCTGTGCTCAATCGCATAGCACTCAACCTGCTCATTTTTAAGCGCGTAGTCAAGGGATAACGCTTCAAGGCCATATGGAACCACTCCTGTCCGATCAAACTGCTGGAAATTTGATATGCGTCGGCCCCGGGCGTTTCCCACTTACGGTGTGTAAAGGGGGCTCAGAGTGGTAAACTGGGAATAATTTTATGGCTCAGATACAGCGTCGTCGTGCAGTTTCGGTTCGTGTCGGCTCGGTTGTAGTCGGCTCGGATGCGCCGGTCGTGGTGCAGTCGATGACGAATACTGACACGGCGGATGTCGAATCCACCGTCCAGCAGATCGCCTTGCTGGCTCGTGCAGGTTCCGAGTTGGTGCGCATCACCGTGAACAATGACGCAGCCGCAAAGGCTGTGCCGTACATTGTCGACGCCATCCGCGCGAAGGGATGGGAGACGCCCATCATCGGCGACTTCCACTACAACGGCCACCAACTGCTCAAGAAATATCCCGCGACAGCCGAGGCTCTGTCAAAGTACCGCATCAATCCCGGCAACTGCTCCATCGGACGCAAGGACGACGACAACTTTCGTACCATGGTCGAGGTCGCGGTCGAACACCAGAAGCCAGTGCGTATCGGCGTCAACTGGGGATCGCTCGATCAAGCCTTGCTCACCAAGATGATGGACGAGAACTCCAGGTCCAACGCTCCACTGCCCGCGCGCGACGTAATGATGGAGGCGATGGTCGTCTCTGCCGTGGACAACGCTGGCGCCGCCGAGCGATACGGCCTGCGCCGCGACCAGATCATCCTTAGCGCAAAGGTATCCGGCGTGCGCGACCTCATCGACGTCTACACAGAGCTTGCCAGCCGCTGCGACTACGCACTCCATCTCGGCCTCACCGAGGCGGGCATGGGCATGAAGGGAATCGTCGCCTCCACCGCAGGCCTTGCCCCGCTGCTTCTCGCGGGCATCGGCGACACCATCCGCGTCAGTCTGACACCGACGCCCGGTGGTGACCGCTCGGACGAAGTCCGCTGCGCGCAGCAGGTCTTACAGTC
>CAZPZL010000250.1:0-4701 GCA_964590925.1 uncultured Granulicella sp. | reverse complement strand
AACTGGCCTGCTTTTGCTCCGCCCAGTGGCCTACTTTTACTCCGCCCTTGACAACTCGTCCGAAACCGACTCGGACGATTTTTTTGCGCACCGCAACGCATGTTGCATAATTCGCTCCGTGGCTTCTTCCCCAAGCAGCGCACAGACAAACAAGTAGAATTGAGTTGCTCTCAATGTCAGCGGTTCTGCCACCTTCACGCGGTCCTCTTCAGACAAAGTGCGGAAATCAGCAATCGCACTCTCCGTATCAAGATCACAGAATGCCCACTTCAAAGCAGAGATCACTCGCCAGACATACCTTTCTTCCAGAGGCAGCGCGGCCAGTGCAGCAAAGTGCGGTTCGGTATCCTGCCCTGCTATCTGTGCTTTCAAGATAGCGAGATATGGCTTCATCTTTTCAGAGCGGACAAGTTCCAGGGCACCATCTTCGGAATGGATCTCATTAATGGGGAGACTGCTGATCTTTCCATCCGTCTACTTCCTCCAGACTGTAGATGCCCCGCCGCGTTTGTAAGAGAACCGACAGGCTCGCATACACTCCAAGGCTACTCCACTCGACCGAATACTCGACCGTGGCTGCATCCTCGGCGCACTCGGCGGCGCATTGCGTAGCACGGTATCCACATAGCCGTTGGTATAGCCCATCGTCGCGGAACCACTGTTGTACATCGAAATAGCGTCGAGAAGGGCTTGATGCGGCTCCTGATGATGCTCGACTCCGTTCTTATAGGCATCCGCAAGCAGCGCGGCTCCCACGGAGATATTGGTGCATGGATCGAATAGTTGAATCGGCGTCAGTTGAAAGAGCCGCGCGTTTTCGATGTTGACCTGCATGAGGCCGACGGAGACGGTGTAGCCTCGCGCGGAGAACCATTGCATCCATCGGATTGCTTCCGTTCTGGTTCGCGGCTGGCGAAGCAGATCGAGTCTGCGATGATCAAATCCCACGTTGCGCGCAGCCTGTATCGGTCGATTGAGGCTCAGGGAGTCCACATACAGGGCCGACTCCGTCTGAGCGACGGCAAGCATCGTCTCTACCGCCGCGGAAGGCGCACAGCGGCTGGCAAGCGAAGAGAACTCAGCTGGGGTCAGCTTGATGTTGTCGTCGTGAACCGATTGACCTGCGAGCGTAACGGCTGGCAGCCAGAAGATGGCAAGCAGAAGTCGTTTCACTGGTTGATGGCCTTTACGGCGGGAACCCAGAAGAGGCGCGACCACGCGTCGATTGATTCGCTCTGAATAGCCGGGATCGTAGTGCCCTTTGCCCAATAGTCGTTCGCAACAGCAAGTATCACGCTGGGACGATGGAGCATCGACAGGAGTACTGGGCCGCCCAGAAACTGCTCGTAGCAGATGATTGGGGCAACGCGTTGCCCATTCAGGTCGAAGACTGCCGGTCCATTCGGATGAATCTCTACGCCTTCGCCAGCCAATGGATTCCACATGGCGTAGGGAACGGGGACTCTCTGCTCGAAGGTTGCCGTATGCGCTCCTCGAAGTATCAGAATGTTTCTGTAGCGGTTCCGTCCCGAACGCGTTACGGTCGCCCCCACGATGATTGTCTGCCCACGCCTGCGCAGTTCGGCGAAGGTCGGCTCCCAGAACAGATCGGTGGACTCGTTCCACGAGCGCACAACGCTCTCTGGAAAGACCGTTGCGGTTGCCGAGGAGGCGAGCGCACGCGATTGAATTGACACAGCGGTTTGATAGAGATTGAGCGGAGAAGCTGCCATCATCCCGGAGCCGCCGAAGCTGGTGTCCACCCCGCTCCATCCTGCGGGGATTGCCGGTGAACCGGGTCTCGCGACGTGGCAAAACAAGGACACCACGAACGCGACGGCAAGCGTTTGCCTGGGCCTCTCAGCAATCATGCCAAAGACAATGAGGGTCAGAACCAATCCGAACCATGCCGTCGCTGGAAAGAGAACCCCGGCAACGGTGAGCGGATTTTCGATACCGGTAGGAAGAACGAGACCGATAGCCAGCGCCAGCGGTATTCCAAAGCCAAGCCGAATGCGTCCGATCAAGATCCAGGGCAGCGAAAGAACGATGATCGCGACAGCCCAAAGCAGCAGCGTGTCGAATGGATGGAAGGCTTGACCGAAGAACACGTGAGCGCCCGGCACGAGCGGCCAAGTTGCTCCCGCGTTGTAGGCCAGAATCGTCTCCGCCAACTGCGAAGGAGTAGCCGCCGCGCGCAGGAGCAAGGGCAGCGCCAGCAGGACGAATAGAAGGTTGTGATGCCCCGACCAAGCTGTCGTGCCAATCAGTGCGCCAGCAATAGCGAAGATTGCTGGATGGAGATTAGAACGTCCAGATTGGCTTTGCATACGAGATGATCCTTTCGGTCGGAACCGCGCCAAAATACCGGCTGTCATAGCTCATAGGGTTGTAGGTCGAGAGAACCCAGACGGTTCCGACCTGAACCGGATAGTTTCCTCTGGAGAGCGATGGAAGAAGCCGATGTTGGGAGTCCTGCTTTTTTGCGACCGTATTGCCAAGCAGTCGGCCATTGACGGCGATCCCGCCGAAGCCGATGGTTACCATGTCTCCCGCTCTGGCTGCAACCGGCTTTACCAAAGGCTCGAATCCGTCCGCGCACCCAACTCCTCGGGGACGATACCCACGCTCGTTCATGAGTTGCGCGTCAGCACCGGTCGGACAGAACGTGATGTAGTTGCCGTGCTCTTTATCGGTGAGTCGGTAGAAGCCAAGCGGAACCGAGTCGGTTGTGTTGAGGCGTAACCCATCGTGCCCCACGATAAGGACTGCGGCACAAAGAGCAGCTCCGCCGAAGATGAGTGCGCAGAGCCGTCTTCGATTAGCGTTCATCGTCTGCCGCCTCGATGGGCTGTAGCGTGTAATCAACATCCTCGGTCTCATCTTCTTGTGCAGCGGCCTTGACGGTCATTGGTGGCAGTGGCACGGTAGTTGAGGGCAATCGCCGAGAGAGATGAAGAGTACCGGGACTGGCGAGGTCGCCGTTGTGCTTGATGATGTAAAACTTAGTTGGCGGCACGAAAGAAGCTCGCCGGTTAAGTTCGGCATCGACGAAGTACAGCATCTGAGTCCCGTAGATGGGATAGGCTCCGGCTACGAAGATCAGCATCGCACCGGGCGCGACGACCTTACGATTGGCTCCTTCGCCCTCTTTTCTGGCCGCTGGCAAGCGCATCACTTCATCGACGGTCATCAATGGCCGCTGGATGTGCTCCACATTGGTGCTCATGTTGGTCATGATGTTGCTCGACCGGTGGCCAGAGAAGCTGATTGCCGCCTTCCGCACAGTCGTCGTGCCGGTCATCTTGGAGATCAGCTCCGCCGTCTCCGTCTTGTTGGGCGCGAAGGCGATGCGGATATTGCAGTTTGAGCTGATGCTTTCGTTGCGGGAGTAATGCTCCATGATCTGCCCCAGATCCTGCGCGATGAGATACGCCTTGAGTCCATAGCCACGCATGTATGCAAGCGCATCGGCGAAGATCGCCATGTTGCCAAGGGTGGGAAACTCGTCGATCAGAAAGAGGAGCCGATGCGCCCGCTGGGTTTGCTCTGCGCCGATGAAGTCCATCTTCTCTGTGAGCCGATTGACAATCATCGTAAAGACGAGACGGACCAACGGCTTGAGCCGAACCTTGTCGCTTGGCGGAACGACGATATAGAGCGAGATGGGTCTCTCGAAGTCCACGAGGTCGGCGATTGCGAAATCGCTTGTACTTACATTTCCCGCAACCAGAGGATCGCTGTAGAGCGTGAGCGCCCTTTTGGCCGTCGAGAGGACGCTGGAGAACTCCCGATACTCTCGATTGAGCATCTCCTGCAACTTCTCCGCCACGACTGGGTGCGTTGCAGTCGGCCTGCCTGCGGAGTCTTTCCAGCGGGTCTCACTCGTATCGTGCGCTGCCGTCTTGATGTACTCGAAGTGCTCGCGAACGGGATTGCTCTTCTCGGCGTCCTCGGTCTGGTCGGAGCTAGCGCTTTCATTCTCGACCGGAGTAAGGGCCGCTGACAGGTCGGAGAGCGTTGCAAAGCGCCTCTCCCAACGGGCGACGTAGCAGACATGCAGGATCAGTCCCGTGATGAGGCTGACCGCCGTTGTCGTCCAATGCTCATCCGCCGGACTCTCCTTTCCTGTGCGGCAAAGCATCTCCGCAAGGTTTTGTGCGTCCGACACCTCGCGGTCAGTACCAATACGAATCTCTGCCAGCGGATTGAAGCGAACTCCGTCACTCTCCACCGGCGCAAACTTCAGGCAGACCTGTCCGGCTGCCTGCCGAAACCCAGCCGTCTTGGCCCAGTTCTCCCCTTTTATGTCGTAGACAACAACCGACTCCTCCCATGCCAGCAAAGTCGGGATGCAGATCGACACCCCCTTGCCGGAGCCGGTCGGTGCGTACAGGAGAATGTGCTCGGTGGAGTCGTCTTTCAGGTAATGAAGCTTGCCGGTCTTTGGGTTCGTCCATCCACCGACGTAGACACCTTTCCGATTGCTGAGCAGTCCCGTCTCCCGTAGCTCCTTTTCGGTCGCCCACCGCGCTGAACCGTGCAGGTCTTCCGTGTTGGTGGTGAGCTTTTTATTGTGGAAGATATTGAGAAGCGCGACCGTGATAAGCGAGATCAACGCACCCACCGAGAAGATCAGCGCGGAATTCAGCATTGGCTGGCGCACGTCATAATCCGCCCCGCCGCCGAAGCGAACCACAC
>CAZPZL010000249.1:0-4744 GCA_964590925.1 uncultured Granulicella sp. | reverse complement strand
CCTCACCCAGTCCATCGAAGACGTGGAAGCCTTCTTCGCCGCGCGTTAGCCAAGAATATCGAAGCTGATCTGAACGTTCAGGTAGGCTGCGACGGGTTTGCCGTTCTGTTTTGCGGGCTTGAAACGGTACTGCTCGACAGCATCAATAGCCTTTTCGTCAAGGCCCATGCCCACGCCGCGAGCCACATGGACGTTCTGCGGACGGCCCTGAGCGTCCACTATAAGGCTGACCGTGACGACGCCCTGAAACTTGGCCCTGCGCGCCTCTTCGCTGAACTCCGGCATGGGCTGGTAGATCGGGATTGGTACGGAGACTCCGCCGACGCCAGCGTTTTTAACCCCGTCGCCGTATCCTCCGTTCGATCCCGGTCCTAGCCCGTTTCCGTTGCCTGGGCCAATTCCGCCGCCGCTTCCGTTGCCCATCGAGTTGCCCACCAATGGCGAGTTGGGCATGCCAAAGATAGGCAGGTTGGAGTTGGCCATCCTGAGGTTGGGTTGCACCTCAATGGTGGCCTCCGGCATCCGAATCTTGGGCTGCTCCATCGGCGGAGCCTTGGGCGGCGTGATCTGCTGCTCGGCAAACTTCGGCATCCGGCCCTGCGTTACTGGCGTGGGATTCTTCTGCCCTCCGCCGCCATGCATCGCATCCTTGTCCAGAGCCATCGGCGGCGGAGCCACCACGTTTGTCAGTTCCATCGGCTTCTGCTTCTGAATCTGATGAACTCTGTTCGCACCCCATAGCATGAGACAAATCAGCAGCGCGTAGACGACAACCGCCGACATGGTCGCCTTGGGATCTTGCCGGGTCGCCATGCGGTCGACGACCGGAATCGGCTGCGACACCAACACCAGCGGCGGCAGCTTCGCCGGAAAGAAGACATCGCGCAGATTGCTCCACAGCGAGCCTAACACGCTCTCGTCGTTCATCGTTGACAAGCCGCCAAGGAGTGAACTATCCGCTCCCGACCGCAAAGTAGTTCCCGTTTCCTTTTCGCTACTTGTTGGGGTGATGACCATGCCAGTCGCCTCGGCGGAAGAGCCTGAACAGACTCGCTGCCTTTTCTCTTGGAGTTCACGCGCAGTTGCATCTTCAATGAAGTACCGGTCTACTGCCGGTTTTGTTCCCTGCCGCGCGCGACTTCTGGCCTCACCAAAGATGCTACTACCGCCATATATCTTGTGTATATCGCGCGCGTACTTCGCCTCTCCAACCTGACTGACGCGATCTGTGCTCAGGAAGTCTCGCCACCATTTAAATTCCTGTGTCCAATCTTCAGACAAGCGTCCATCTCTAACAATCGCTTCATGCTGCTCATGCCTTTCCCTTCGTAAGTTGGTGTACGATTCTCTGCGAGGTTATTCGGAATGCTCAAATCGTTTTGCGTTGTATCGTTACTAAGTTGTGGTGTGTTGAGCTGTGCAATCGCTCTGGGCCAATCGCCCGCAGTTCCGCTGGCTCAACCCCCAGCGCGGGCAGCGGCAGACGCCAAGCCTATCCTCTTCGAGGTCGCGTCCATCCGCCGCAACACGACAGGCAACTATGGTGGCCCCGGTCCAACCGCCGACGGATACAGCATCCGAAACATGTATCCCATTGTCCTCATTGGATTCGCGTATGGAGTTCTGGAGTTCCAGCGCATTCAGGGACTTCCCATCTGGTGTCAGTATGGCGGCGAGGGATACGACATCAACGCCAAAATCGCAGAGTCCGACATTCCGGAGTGGAAGATCTCGAAGATGAAGGACTTTCATGCCGCCCTGCAAGCCTTGCTGGAGGACCGCTTCCACTTGAAGGCCCACTTCGAGTCTCGCGATGTACCTGCCTACGCGCTGGTTGTCGCGAAGAGCGGCCCCAAGTTCAAAGCGGCAATCCCGGGCGACACCTACCCGAACGGGCAGCATGATCGCCAAGGAAAACCCGTCATAGGCATGCGATGGAACTTTGATTCAGATGGGGTGCATGGCCACCTGGTCTCTCAGGCCGATACAATGTCGTCGCTTGCCCAGTATTTCAGCAGCATTCTGGGCCCAACTGTAGGCCGCATGGTTGTCGACAAGACCGGACTGACAGGCCAGTACGACTTTTCCATGCCTATACTCGTCGACTGGACTACCAGACAGCCGCCAGAAGACTCCGAAGCCTCGATCTTCACCGTCATTCAGGACTCGCTTGGCCTGAAGTTGGTGCCTACAAAAGCTCCGGTTCAATACCTCATCATCGACCACATCGAGCGCCCGTCAGAAAATTAGCGAACCACTAAATGTCGCTTGCTAATTCAGTATCCTGTCGATACCCTCGGTCTATCTGCTGTACCTTTAAGGTGACATGCAAACCGGACTCTCCACCCACGTTTTCTTTCAGCACCGCCTGCATCTGGGTCTGCTGGACTCGCTCGCAGCTGCTGGCGCTGGCACTATTGAGATCTTCGCCGCACGTCATCACTTCGACTACACCGACACACTCGCCGTTCGCGAGCTTGCCGCATGGTTTCGCTCGAATGATGTGCACGCCGTGCTCCATCAGCCCATCTACGTCACAGAAGGTGGACGCAATTTTACTCCCACGGACGCGGCGCAATGGTCGCGCCACGTCGCTGCGAACCTCAACCTGCTGGCGCAAGAGAAGTCCCACCGCATCGCCGCCATGGATGAGGTCAAGCGTGCGCTGGAGTCCGCCGAGCAGGTTCCGTTCACAGCGATGGTTCTCGACCTCGGACTGAAGGACGCGCTCTGGGACGATCCCGCCATCGAGCATTCGCTTGAAGCCATCGAGCACCTCAAGGCCTTCGCTGCGCCGCTCGGCGTACGCCTGCTGCTGCAAAATCTGGAGAACGAAGTCACCACACCGGAGCATCTGCTGTACATATTGAAAACAGGCCACTTCGACACGGTGGGCGTCTGTCTGGACGTCGGCCACCTGCATCTGGCCCAGCCAGCCACGGAAGCCCCGCACGACTCCGGCGTCGGCGCGGCGGTCGAGTTGCTCGGCTCGCGCATCGCGCAACTGCATCTGCACGACAATCACGGCAGCTTCAGTCACGTCACCGACAGCAAGGACGAGCACCTATGGCCGGGCGAGGGCACCGTCAACTGGGCAGCCGTCACCTCGGCGCTGGTACCACTCGCCGCCGAGACGCCCGCCATTCTGGAGATCGCCACCAGCCGCGACGAGCCCGCCGAGACGATCACGAGCAAAGCCGCAGAGATCTTCCGCACACTCGCCAAGCTGGCAGCCGAGTAGTGCTGATCCTCTTCAGTCGAAGTGCCGATGGGCGAAGGGCCTGGTATCGAAAGACCAGTCGAAGCAGACAGAGGGCCTTGCCGCACACGCGTCGCCGCAACTTGATATTCTCAACCTTGCAATGAAGAGCGAGAATACTACCGAAGTCCGCGCCAGCACAGACGACAGCAAACCGCCCATCTATCTGCTCGATTCGATGGCCTTCATCTTTCGCGCGTATCATGCGATGCAGCGGCAGCGACCGATGACGACGCGCACTGGCATTCCGACAGCGGCAACCTACGTATTCGTCAACATGATCAACAAGCTGCGCAAGGACTTTGCGCCGCAGTTGCTGGCTGCAGTCTACGACCTCTCCGGCCCGGTCTTCCGCGACGAGCGCGCCAAGGAGATGAAGCCGCTGCGCAAGTGGAACGTGAAGACGCAGCAGTTCGACGAGGTGGACTACGCGGGCTACAAAGCCAATCGCGCAGAGACGCCGCCCGATCTGATTCAACAGCTGCCGTACATTCGCCGTGCGCTGGAGGCCTTTCGCATTCCTGTCCTGAGCTATGAGGGATTCGAGGCCGACGACGTGATTGGCACACTGAGTTGCAGGCTGGCCGAGATGGGGCACAGGGTCTTCGTCGTCAGCTCGGATAAAGACATGATGCAACTGGTCAACGCACAGGTCAGCATTCTGAATCCGACCAAGGAGAATCTGGTGCTCGACCCGGCGGGCGTACAGAGCGTGCTGGGCGTGCCGCCGGAGCTGGTCGTCGACGTGATGGCGCTGCGTGGAGACGCGGTCGACAACATTCCGGGCGCGCCGGGGATCGGCGACAAAGGATCGGTCGAGCTGATTCAGCAGTTCGGCACGGTGGAGGCCGCGCTTGACCGCGCAGGTGAGGTCAAGAAAAAGACATATCGCGAATCGCTACAGAACAATCGCGAGAATATTTTGCTCTCGAAAGAGCTGGTGACGATTCATACGGATGTGCCGATTGAGTTCTCGCTGGAGGAAATGCGGACGCAGCCGGTGGACAATGCAGCCTGCCGTGAGCTCTTCGGCGAGCTCGAATTTACCACCATGCTGCAAGCCCTCGCCCCGGCTGCCGACAACACCGCCATCGAGTACAATTTAGCGCCGAACGATGCGCAGATTGCCGCGCTGCTTACAGCGGCGCACAGCATCCCATCGCACGGCCTCGCCATCGCGATCACGGAGAACGCGCAGGCCATCGCCGAAGAGAGCGCTGACGATGCTGAGACAGCTGAGCCTGCACCAGCCGTGACGATGGATATGTTCGCCGCTGCGATGCCTGCGACTGCGCCTACACCGGTCGAACTGATCGGACGTATTGGCTTGGCCGTTGCGGCGCACGCTGCGGTCGAGGTCGCGCTGGATGCAGTGGGTCTGCGAGCTGCGCTGGAAGACCCAAGCCTGCCAAAGCTCGTTCATGATCTGAAGGCTGAGCTGCGTGCTTTAGCTCCGCACGGCATTGAGCTGCGCGGTGAGATTAC
>CAZPZL010000248.1:0-4754 GCA_964590925.1 uncultured Granulicella sp. | reverse complement strand
TTGATCGTTTGGCGTTGACGCGGAGAGCGCCGCACGACGACTGCATACTCCTCTTTTAGAGCATTTTCGGTAATGGCGTAGACCGTTGTGGCGCGAGCAAAAAGCAGATTCCCTTCGGGAATGACAAACAAATTGGTCTACAGTAATTACTAAACAGCTGTAGAATCGACATTCGTCGATACTTCTGCATTTGCTGCTCGCAGCGAAACACATTTCACGTTGACCTCGGCCAGTTGACTCAATCTGCCTCCTAGGGATTGGGCAAAGACAGAAGGTCTTGGCGGTCGAGCGGGTTGCGGAGCTGGGTCTGAATCTCTGTAAATGGGATGGCGGCGATGGCGGCGCAGGCCTGCGCGACGTGGGGCAGCAACGGGCGAACCATCAGCGCGTGGCGGGCAGAGTCGAGCCAGAAATTGTAGATAGTGTTGCGATCATTAACGGTTTCGTTGCACTCCTCACTCGGTGGTGCGTGGCGCAGGTAGAGGTTGAGCAACATCGAGGGACGATCGGCAGGTGGGTTGAGTAACTCGTCTATGAAAAATAAATGCCAGTCCAATTCGCGACCAGATGTTAGGTCGAGCGTATAGGGGTAGGTCATATTGTTGTCAGGATAGGGACCACCGCAGAAAGAAGTGGTGCGAACGTCCACGCTAAGAAGGCGCGGCGACAGGTAGGAGAGGCGTACCAGCTCGCTGTAGCTGGCTTTGCCGCCTGTGACGTAGGCACGCAGGCAGTTGGTGCGAGAGGTGCGGTCGGCGCGCTCGCGCTCGGCAAGCAATTTGTTGGCCTGAGCTTGCAGTGCGGCGTCGGCGAGGCCAGAGACGCGAGGAAAGCTCTGCTGTGGCGACTGTGAGAAGGTGGGCGTAGCGGTAACAGTGGGCTGAGTGGTCGTGGGCTGTGCCGTGGTCTGTGTATGAGCGGTGAGGGCGGGGATGAAGATTGCTAAGGCGATGAGGAGTCGGCGCATGGCTACTTTCTGGGCTGGTTGCTGGGGGCGTTGGGGTTGGCGGCGAGCCACTTGTCAAAGGCGATGGTGAAGGCGAAGAGTTCTTGCTTGTCATCCATAGTATGGATCATCTTGATGGTTAGCTCGGCGTGGAGGAGCGCGGGGTTGTCAAGCTCCTGGATGTCGTAGAAAAGATAGCCAGCCAGGGTGGAATGGGCATTGACGACTGTTGTCTGGAAGCCAAAGTCGTTGTCGTCGTCGGCGATGCGCTTGTCGATGGGGGTGCGTTTGACCGGGAAGGGATCGAGCGGGATGTGTATTGGCTTGGTGCTTTTATAGGTGAAGAGACGGCGGTTAATCTCGTCCTCGGTGGCAGCGGGCAGCTTATCGTTTGCGGCGGAGAAGAACTGAAAGCGAGCCTCGTCGAGTTGTAATGCGCGGTCGCCGTCGTTGGTGATGATGACGCGGATGGGCAGCAGACCATGTTCGAGGTAGGGTAGGCGGAAGAAGGAACACCGACGGGCGTCGTCGCATGGCTCTGCCGCTACGGTGACGTGCTCGTTGGGATGGGCGTCGTTGGCCGGGTATTGGTCGGCGGACTTTGCGGGCGGCGCGGACTTGTGTTCGGCGAGCGCGGGCAACGGGAACAGACATACCAGTGCGGCTATGATGGGAAGCAGCGCCGTGGCGTTGATTTTGCGCAAAATATGCTGGTTGTGGTGCGCGATCATCTTGGGTTGATTATCATCTTCGCTGGGGCGACGGTAAAGCACAGCTTTGAAACAGACAGTAGCAGGAGAGAGTAGGACGATGGGGATGGCGCTGTATAGCTTGCTGCTAATGGTGGGACTGGTGGTGTGCTCGCCGTGGTGGTTGGCGCGGATCGTGCGCTATCGCGCGGGACTGGGGCAGCGGCTGGGGCGCGTACCGGTGGCTCTGCGAGCGGCGGTCGCGGGGCGGCAGGTGGTGTGGCTGCACGCCGTCAGCGTCGGCGAGGTGCTGGCTGCGACTCGTCTGGTTGCGGAGCTGGAGGCTGCGCTCGGCTCAGGCTGGGTCGTGGTCGTCTCGACGACAACCGCCACCGGACAGGCGCTTGCCAAGAAGCGGTTTGGGGCGGGATCGCCGAGCGGCGATTCGGCCCGGGTTTTCTATTATCCGCTGGATTTTGCATGGTCGGTGCGGGCTTATCTGTGGGCTTTGCGGCCAAAGCTGCTGGTGCTGATGGAAAGCGAACTCTGGCCGCGAATGCTCGTCGAGTGCAGGCGCGCGGGCGTGCTGGTCGTGGTGGTCAATGCTCGGGTTTCGGATCGATCATTTGCGCGGGAGATGCGGGTGAAGGCGGTCTGGGGGCGTGTGCTGCGGCGAGTTGATCTCTTCCTCGCACAGAGTGAAGAAGACGCCCGACGCTTGGTCGCCCTAGGCGCGCGCGCTGACGCCGTTCGTGCGACCGGAAATCTGAAGTACGACGTGAGGGCGACTGGCGAGAACGCAATTACGAATCGGATTGGTTCGCTTCTGTGGAAGTCGCGGCTTGTGATTGCAGGAAGTACGCTCGAAGGTGAGGAAAAAGCATTGCTTGCGGTCTGGCCTGATGTACGGAAGGCGGTTCCAGATGCAGCTTTGCTCATCGCTCCGAGGCATCCTGAACGATTTGCGGAGGTTGTGTGGCTTATACGTCAGAGTGGACTTCCTTTCTTTCGATGCAGTCATCTATTGCTTGATACTGAGCCCGTATTTGGTGGGACGATTCTGTTGCTGGATAGCGTAGGTGACCTCGCGGCAATGTACTCATTAGGTTCTGTATCGTTTGTTGGCGGGAGCTTGGTGCGACGGGGTGGGCACAATCCATTGGAGCCAGCGCAGTTCGTTGTGCCAGTAATTATGGGGCCTTCCTACGAGAACTTCCGCGACGTGGTGGAAAAGATGCTGGCACTGGACGGGATTCGTATTGTGCAGGATGAAAATGAGTTGAAGGTCGCTTTGGTCGATTTGCTGTCGGATGCAGAAGCGGCGCGCGCGATGGGCGAGCGGGGGCGACAGGTCTTTGAGGCGCAGAGTGGGGCGACGGGACGGGTGGTTGCGGCACTGGTCGGGCTTGTGCGGGATGAGGTGCTGCGATGAGGATACGGCGATGGTGGGCTTGGCCGTTGGTGCCGTTTTATGCGGCGGGGCTAATGGTGCGGGATTGGCTGCGGCGAGTGGGTTGGCTGCGGGTTTGTCGTTTGCATTGGCCAGTCGTCAGCGTGGGAAGCCTCTCGGCGGGCGGGGCAGGGAAGACTCCCGTCGTGATCGCGCTGGCGAAGTTGCTGCACAGGCACGGGTGGTCGGTTGATGTGCTCTCGCGAGGTTACGGGAGGACGGGGACAAGCGTCGAGCGAGTAGACCTCGACGTGGATGGCGCGGCGCGGAGGTTTGGCGACGAGCCTACAGTCATTGCGCAGAGAACAGGCGCGGAGGTTTGGGTTGCTGTGGAGCGTTACGAGGCTGGAACGACGGCGGAGGCAGCTGAATCTGCGTCAAATCAGTCGCAGCGCGTGCATTTATTGGACGATGGCTTTCAGCATTGGCGACTGGCGCGAGCGGTGGATGTGGTGCTTGTGACCGAGGAGGATCTTGACGACGCGCTTCTTCCGGCAGGCAATCTGCGCGAACCTTTGGTGGTGCTGGGTCGAGCGGATGTTGTCGTTCTGCGAGAAGACGAATGCGAACGGGTGGAGACGCGGGTGCGGCCACTGCTGCACGCGGGGGCCAAGGTGTGGACGTTGCGGCGCGAGTTGCGCTTTCCCGATTCACTCGTCGGGCTGGAGGCCCGTGTTCGTCCGCTGGCATTCTGTGCCATCGCGCGGCCCAATAGTTTCTATGCAATGCTGCGAGCGGCGGACTTTGATTTGGCCGCAACGGTGGATTTCCCCGATCATCATGCCTACACGTTGGCCGATATGGAACGTATAACTACTATGGCGAAGGAGTGTGGTGCCACGGGGTTCGTTGTTACGGAAAAAGATGCGGTGAAATTGTCCGCTCCGGCTGCGGGGCTGGATTCTGGCGCTGGGTTTAACTTTGCAAGCGGATCGTTGATCGAGCGGCTACAGGCGGTGGGGCCGGTCTGCGTGGTGGTGCTGGAAGCGAAGTTCGTGGATGAGGCGGATGTGATGCGTGGCCTGGAGGCGCGCCTGCGGTGAGAGTGCTGATTGTACGGATTGGGGCGATGGGTGATGTGCTGCACGCGATGCCGGCCGTAGCGGCTCTGCGAGAACTGCATCCGGAGTGGTTCATCGGCTGGGCGATTGAGCCACGATGGAGCGACCTGTTGCAGATAGCCGGAGACTACGACGACCTGACACAGGGCATCGGGCGATTTGCAGGCCGCGCACTGATTGATCGCTGGTACAGTGTGGCGGTCAGTGAGTGGAAACGCAGGCCGCTCTCGCTGAGAACGCACTCGGAGATTCAGGCTCTGAGAGATGTGATGCGCCAGGATCGCTTCGATGTCTGCGTGGACCTACAGGGGTCGCTGAAGTCGGCAAGGGTGGGATGGTTGGCCAAGGCAGGGATTCTGGCCGGACCGGCAAAGCCCCGCGAGCGCATTGCGAGCTGGTTCTACAAGCAGAAGATAGAGGTGCGGGCGCCGCATGTGGTCGAGCAGGCCTGCGAGCTGCCGAAGCCAGCCTGCGGACAATTCAAAATGCCGGAGCACCCTGCCAGCAGCATCAGCGCCAGCAACGTCAGCAAGCTTGCGAAAACTCTCGCGAACAGTCGATACAGATTCTTCATGAACTGCCTCCACCTGAGCTTTGCCGTGCCGACG
>CAZPZL010000247.1:0-4757 GCA_964590925.1 uncultured Granulicella sp. | reverse complement strand
ATGTCGGCGTAGCTGCGTCGCAGCAGCGTGCCATCGCCGGAGAGAGAGTTGACCAGTTCGAAGATGTGGACCGCGTCTTGCAACTTCGCCTTGCGCACCACCGCCCCACCCGAACGCGCACGCGTCGAAGCGGTTGATTCACTGGCGGCCAACAAAGACGAGCTCGTCAAAGTTCCACGTACCTCTCATTCTATTTTCGCAGATTTAGCCCTCAGTGATCTAACTTTGCGAGTGGCACATAGGAACAGCTAGTCGCTTGCACGCCTCGGCCAGCGCGGCGCGAACCCGAGTGCGAGCCGTTCCGCCAATCACATCGTGGCAATCGAGCGTCGATTCCAGCGAGATCGCCGCGTAGAAGTCCTCGGCGAAGACTTCACTTAGCTGTTGCAACTCGGCCAGCGGCAGCCCGTCCAGCTCGCATCCGCTCTCCAGCCCCAGACGCACCGCGTTGCCGACGATCTCGTGCGCCTTGCGGAAGGGCACGCCTTTATTGGAGAGATAGGTCGCGGCCGCCATCGCATTTAGGTAGCCGGTGGCGGCGGCGGATTTCATCCGAGCGAAGTTGAACTTCAGCGAGCGGGTGAACGCAGGTAGGATCGAGAGGACTCCGGCGGCTGTGTCGGCTGCATCGAAGATCGGTTCCTGGCCTTCCTGCAGGTCCTTGTTGTAGGCCAGTGGCAGGCCCTTGATGAGGATCGAGAGCGTCGTCGCCGCGCCCACCAGACGGGCGGATTTGCCGCGTAGCAGCTCGGTGAAGTCGGGGTTCTTCTTCTGCGGCATCGCGCTCGATCCAGTCGAGAAGGCCTCGGGCAGATCGAGGAAACCAAACTCCGCCGTCGAGTAAAGCGTCAGCTCCTCGGCAAAACGAGAGATGTGAACGCCCGTGGTGGCGAGACACTGGGTGAACTCCAGCATAAAGTCGCGATCACTGGTCGCGTCCATGCTGTTCGGCGTCGGTGCAGTAAAGCCCAGCTCGCAGGCGGCAATCGTACGATCCAGCGCCAGCGTGGCGCCTGCCACCGCACCCGATCCCAGCGGACAGAAGTTCATCCGCCCGCGCGCGTCGGTCAGGCGCGAGATGTCCCGCTCGACCATGGCAACGTAAGCCAGCAGCCAATGCGCCACCAACACCGGCTCGGCCCGCTGCAAGTGCGTGTACGAGGGCATCACCGCATCACCCGCTGACTCCGCCAGCTCGACCAAGGCCAGCGCCCACTCGCGCAGACCTTGCGCCGTCCGGTCGATCGCATCGCGGACAAAGAGACGCATGTCGGTGGCGATCTGCTCGTTGCGACTGCGCCCGGTGTGCAGCTTCAGCGCCAACGTCCCAATCGCCCGGGTCAACTGCATCTCGACGAAGTGGTGAATGTCCTCGGCCTCTGTCGCAGACGCAACCGTCGCGTGCCAGTCCGTCCCACTCGACCGGAGAACCTCGTCCAGCCCGCCGACCATCGTAGCCAATTCGGCTTCGGTCAAGATCCCCGCCGCAGCAATCGCCTTAGCATGAGCCTTCGACGCAGCAACCTCCTGCGCCAGCAGCCGCACATCGAAAGGAAACGAGCGCTGCCACTGCTCAAAGGTCGCATTCAAAGGCTCGCGAAAGCGGCCCGACCACATCTTGCTCGAATTCTGTTTATTGGACATTTATTTGATTACACCCTCATTCTTGTCATTCCCGAAGGGAATCTGCTTTTGGATAGTATCGCGCAATCTCGGGTTCTACTTACTTAGATGGGCACTGCGGTCCAGGTGTCTGAAATTTTAGGAGTTGAGTTTTAGTTAAGCCAGAGTGCTTTATCCATCTCTTCTGTAATTCTCGTAGGCGTGGCGTGCTGAGTTGCTCACATTCCATGACGGTATCCCAGACTGTACCTGTGATTGGGTCAACAGAATAGAAGCCAACTTCCACGCTTCCGCCGGGTAGCCCCGCCCAAATAGCATTGAATACATAAAGATCTTCGTACGCACTATTGTCTAATTCGAGCTGAAAGCCTGATAATTGTTTCGACTTATGAGGTATTGCGGCCAGCGCAAATTGTTTTGCTTCAGTCGCCGACATGCGCGCAGGGCTTCTTGTCTCAGCTTGGATTAGACCATGACCGCATAGCAATACAATCGATAGGACGATCCCAGATCGGATCTTTCTGACGGGTTCTAACGACATGACGCGCCTTTCCGGTTTACGCAGAGTAATGTCGAAAGACAAAAGCAGATCCCCTTCGGGGATGACAAACTAATTAATTGCCACAGACCAGCATTTGGGGATGATAAAACGATTATTGATTACACTCTCACATTTATTGATTACACTCTAAAATTTTGTCATTCCCGAAGGGAATCTGCTTTTGGGTCGTAGCGCGCGATCTCGGGTTCATCGGGCATGAGGTCGGCCCAGGTTGGATTGGCGTGCGAGATCAGGGTAATCTTCTGGGCTCGCGTCCAATGCTTTAGCTCCTTTTCGCGGGCTATTGCGTTGTGGATGTATTGGAACTCCTCGCAGTAGACGAGACGGGTGATTTTGTAGCGGGCCGTGAAGCTTCCGGGAGTTTGCTGACGGTGTTCGAGGACGCGCTTGCGGAGGCTGTTGGTGAGGCCGATGTAGAGGGTGCGAGAGCGGCTGGAGAGGATGTAAACCCAGAATTGATAGTCGTCTTGTGACTTCATCCTTGACCCCCTGTCTCGGTCGTGGTGCTGCTGAAGAAAAGCAGATCCCTTTCGGGGATGACAAACTAATAATTGGGAATGACAAACCAACTAATTACCCTCTCCCTTTTGTTGATTACCCCCCTCCCTTTTGTCATTCCCGAAGGGAATCTGCTTTTGGCGAGTATCGCGCAATCTCAGTTTCATCGGGTATAAGGTCATCCCAGCACATGTGCTACTCCTTTGAAGCCTTGCCGCTGCTGAGTTGTGGCATCTCGGAGCCTTTGCTTAGGGTGAGGAGGCCGCTCTGCGCGTAGGTCATCAGCTTGGCGCGAGAGTCTGTGATGTCGAGGTTGCGCATGGTGAGCTGGCCGATGCGGTCGCGCGGGCTGAAGGCGGACTCGGTCTTCTCCATGCTCAGGCGCTCCGGCTTGAAGGTGAGGTTGGGCGAGTCGGTGTTCAGAATCGAGTAGTCGTTGCCACGGCGCAGTTCCAGCGTGACCTCGCCGGTGATGGGCTTGGCAACCCAGCGCTGTGCGGATTCGCGCAGCATGATGGCCTGCGAATCGAACCAGCGACCCTGATAGAGCAGGCGGCCCAGCTTGCGGCCGTTCTCGCGATACTGCTCGATGGTGTCCTCGTTGTGGATGCCGGTGATGAGGCGCTCATACGCGATGTAGAGCAAAGCCAGCCCCGGCGACTCGTAGATGCCGCGGCTCTTGGCCTCGATGATGCGGTTCTCGATCTGATCGCTCATGCCCAGGCCGTGACGTCCGCCGATGCGGTTGGCCTCGAGCAGCAGTTCGACCGGGTCGGCATACTCCGTCCCGTTCAACGCGACCGGGAGGCCCTCGTCGAAGCGAATGGTAACCTCTTCGCGCTTGATCTCGACGTCATCGCGCCAGAAGGCCGCGCCCATGATGGGGACGACGATCTTCATGCTGCTGGTCAGAAGCTCTAGATCCTTGGCCTCGTGCGTCGCGCCCAGGATATTCGAGTCAGTCGAGTAGGCCTTCTCCGCGCTCATTTTGTAGCCGAAGCCAGCCTTCTGCATGAAGGCCGACATCTCGGCACGGCCGCCCAACTCGTCGATAAAGGTGGCGTCGAGCCACGGCTTGTAGATCTTCAGATCCGGGTTGACCAGCAGGCCGTAGCGATAGAAGCGCTCGATGTCGTTGCCCTTGTAGGTCGAGCCGTCGCCCCAGATGTTGACGTCGTCTTCCTTCATCGCCGTGACCAACATTGTCCCCGTCACCGCGCGGCCAATGGGCGTGGTATTGAAGTAGGTGCTGCCGGCGGTGGTGATGTGAAAGGCACCCGCCTGTAGCGCAGCGATTCCCTCGCGCACTAGCTGGGCCCGGCAGTCGATCAGGCGCGCCACCTCTGCGCCGTATTCCAGCGCCTTGCGTGGAATCTCATCGTAGTCCGTCTCGTCGGGCTGGCCGAGGTTGGCGGTGTAGGCATAGGGAGCGGCACCCTTCTGCTTCATCCAGTGCAGCGCGGCGCTGGTGTCCAGCCCGCCGGAGAAGGCGATGCCAACCCTCTGGCCAACCGGCAGTGATTCGAGAATTACAGACATAAAGCCCTCAATCTTTCTCTCTAAGAATCGGGGTAATTATTTGCAGTTCGACTTCAAGACAAAATAAGCAACTACGAAATACCGGGAACCGTCGCTACGCTCAGGATGATGGCCTTCAAAAATAATTTACTGGTCTTGCGCGAGAGTTAGATGCGTCTACGCGCCTGCAATCCCTTGTCGCGTGCGTTGGAGATTCTCTTCGCCCCCCCCAGCAGCATCAGCAGCAGCGCCTTCTGCGCGTGCATCCGATTCTCCGCTTGATCGAAGACCACTGACTGCGGCCCATCAAGCACGGCGTCGGTTACTTCAGCATTGCGATGCGCCGGCAGGCAGTGCATAAATACCGCGTCCTGACGCGCGTGCGCCATCAGTGCCTCGTTCACCTGATACGGCGCAAAGATCGGCGCGCGCTTGGTCGCCTCGTGCTCGAAGCCCATACTCGTGCATACATCCGTATAGACAGCGTCCGCGCCATCGACAGCCTTGATCGGATCCTGCATCAGCGTAATGCTGCCGCCGGTCTGCTCGCTGATCT
>CAZPZL010000246.1:0-4762 GCA_964590925.1 uncultured Granulicella sp. | reverse complement strand
TCGGCCCCGACATCCGCCCGCGCATTGCGATGACGGACAAGGGATATGACAGCCACACCAACCGGGCGGCGGCACTCGCGCGCGGCATCAAGCCGGTTATCCCGCGCCGCGAAAACTCCAAGCAGAGAGGATGTTTTTTTCCGAAACGCCTCTATAAACTGCGGGCACGCATCGAACAGGCAATCGGCAAGCTCAAGCGGTTCAAACGCGTCGCCATGCGGTGCGAGAAGACCGACATCAGCTACTCAGCCATCATCAGTTTTGCGTGCGGGCTGATGCTGGTTAAATCCGTCCACACTGCCTAAACTGGTCAGTGTCTGGTCGCCGCAAGCGCCAGGAGAGACGACCGCAAATGGGCCTGTACGACCTCAACCGTCGCCAGCGTGACCGCCTGGGTGCTGATGGCCAACATCCGCCTCCTCGCTCGGCGCTCTTGCAAAAGCCTGGTACGCAATGGCCAATTCCGGGTCAAACTCTCAGTTCTGTCGATCAGGTAGCGTTGAACCGCCTTGAAGCAAGCTTGAAAGCAAATTGGTAAGCATGTCCAACCGTGTCTTATAGTCATTTTCCGGCACGATCACCAGCCTCTCGAATCCAATAGTTGGTACACGCCCATCGACAGCCGCAATTTGGGCCTTAAGATTAGGGGAGAGGTCAACCTCAGCCGCGATCCGTAGTTGCCATTTGCTGGTCGCGCTTGTCTTCTTGCGAACTCGCAACATAAGATCTGTTGAATGCAGTGCGATCTTACCTTCCCAAAGCTTCTCACCGTTGGCGAGTAGCCTGATAGGCTGCTCCTGAAGCCATTCGCAGATCCGCAAGCGTACAAATATATGATAGAACTGACTCGCCTCCGCCGCAAGGCCAAACACAATATCGCCGCCCGAATGGCAGAGCCACGTTCCCCACCGCTCAGGCTCCGCCCAGACTCCGCCGGACCGACTCTCCTCTCCTAAAAGAAAGTTCTGCTGACCCAGCACATCGGACTTGAAGTGGCCGAGTCGCGCATCGACAATACGGGCGAGCAGAAGTTCGCCGATTGCGGTCGGTTCTTGATCCAGCCGGCCAAAGCTGATTTCGGTGGAATAGGGAACCGCAGTATAAGGATAGGGTTCCTGCCATTCGACATTGGCCGATGCCTCACACGTCGCGACCACTTTTTCCGCAACCGAGTGCCAAGTAAGCGGCACATATTCCCGACGGATTTTGGCTTCGAGGTCCTTCCTAGCCGTCTCGTTACGAATAAGGTTGCGGATAACCTCAAGCGACTGATCAAAATTATCGATGTCGATATAAACACCGCAACCACCAGCTACCTCGGGGATCGAGGCGCGGTTACTGCTCACGCATATTTTGCCCATCGCGAGCGATTCGCCCACTGGCAGTCCCCATCCTTCATACACACTTGGAAAGACCGTGAAGAGACTCCGCTCGTAGAGCGCGAATAGGTCAGTATCCGAGATTTCGCGGAGCAGATGAACCCGTCCATCTAGATAATTCGTCTCGACGAGGGCGCTGACAAAGGCCTCGGCCTTCCACCCCAAGCGACCAACGCAGATGAGGTGCGGTACGTCATCGCTCTCCTCGAGCATCCGTCGCCACACATCGAAAATCAACTGATGGTTCTTTCGTCCCTCGATCGTTGCGACAAACAGAACAAAACGCTCTGGTAGATCGCGTAGCGTCGTTTCAGCCGCATGCCAATCCTTCGGCAAAAATTCCGCGAACGACGAGCCACACTTCGTGACCGAGAGCGCCGGCTCGGGCAACCCCAGCGTGGCGAGATAACGCCGGACGTCCTTTGCGGTATTCTCGGAGTCGGCAAGAACAAGGTCAGCATGCGGTAGGGCGCGTCGCATGAATCTCTCAAAGACGCGCACAGTATCCTGATCACAGGTTTCCCTGGCATAGATCGGAATCAGATCATGCACGGTCAAAGCGAAGCGCGTGCCGAACCGCCGCTTCAAAGCGAGAACGCGATGGACATAGTCCTGCTGGACCCATGCCGCGCCCAACAGATAGAGAATCGAAGGGTTCCCGTCATCAAGAACGCCGAGGCCATCGAATTGCTGCGCGCCCGGCAATGCTCCGCAGCGAGCCTCTTCCGCGACGAAGGTGACCAGTCGCTGCGATTCCGGCCTAAAGAGATCGCGCAGTAGGCTGATCAGAAATCCCGTCGGTATAGTGGTCCATCTTCCGACCCTGGGATCGAAGCTCAGGAAGATAACAGTCTGCGGAGCCACCTCTCCATCGATCATAGAGATTATGATGCTCGACTGGACCCGTTGGATGCCAGTGAGATTGGAATGATGCCCGATGTAGTAAACCAGATCCGAGACGTCGAAGAGAAGGTGCGGTCTCGCGCAAGTATCTGTAAGAGAACTCGGCTTGCCGAAGGTAGCCGAATGCTTGCCAGGAGCCGGAAGCGGTCGAATTACATCGTAATCTATACGGGGCCCGATGGGCGAACGTTCCAGTTGTATGTCTAAATGACGGGCGACACTGTCCGCACCCGCGTTTCTCATCTCGCTGCTAATGCTGGTCAACGCGGCATTGGCGGTCCCTACCGTCGAGCGCCATCGGACCGGCTCTTTAGTGAGAGTGAAGCCAGTGCTTTCCTCGACGATTTCGATCAGGTGTGCATTACCATCCAGCAACACTCTGGGCATTTCCAGCGTGAAGGCGTAGCAGCCGTCACCGATTCCCCCGGACAGCAGATCGCCCCGGAACCGAGACGCCATGGTTCGAGTGAGGACGCTACGCCCCTCCTTCAAAACGACGACGCAACGGCGCGATGGCTCGTTACGCACGAAAATCCAACCGGTCGCTTCCATGTCCGTGATTTGGTCAATGGCCCCGACAATAGCGGCATGTCGCGTGTCTGCAGGGGGTTCGAGGATGATCGGGGAGCCCGGCATAACCACGCCGGTATCGGCACACCGCAGATTCAGGACGTGCCGTTCCTCCGAGAGCAGCCCCGGCTTCAGCACGATGCCGAAGGCGTGCCGGCCGTCCCCAATGCCTGCGAGCACTAGGTCTGCTCGATAATTATCCGCGACAGACATTGCCAGTTGCGCCTCCCCCTCGACCAACTCAAGCCGGATGCGCTCTTTCGGAATTGTCGGGCTCCAGACCCAACCCTCGATGATGGTCCAGGTCGCCTTGTCGATTTTGCCTTCCAGAGCACGTTGAGCGCTGGGTTGCGCCGCCGCGTTCTCGGCAACGACAGCATCTTGCTGGGGCACTAGCCCGACCATTGCAGGGCTCATCACTTTGGCCAGTGCAGGCACCACGGATGCGTGTATAGCGGACTCGTTACTGTCAATTGTGCGGTTGTCAGGGACGTCTTCGTCGTAAGTCACGACCAGGCGTGCGCTGGAATCTCCAACTTGCTTCGGCAGAAGATCACCGTCAACATTGCGAACTGGCCCGGACACCGCCTCATTTCCGGCAACTACTATCACCGATGGGACGGCTTGCGAGGTCGCATCATCACTTCGGCCGGCCGCAGCTACAATTGGCTTCCTACTCTTCGTACCCATTAGAACTCTCTCCACAAGCTCTCCGATCGCACGTGTTAACACGTTAGCACGCTAACATTGTCGATCGACATTCAAATTTAGTCGATCAGTTCCCGTTGTCCAGTTGTACAATCATCATGAGCTCACTACTACGGTTTGCCGCCGCATCTCATTCTTCAACAGAACTCCATCTTACAGATCACCCATCATTACCATATAGCACTCTACCCAGCCGCCGCATCTGACACAAGAGTCACGTTATCACCGGATTCCACGACCGCTATGTCCTCACCCATTCCACCACCGGAGCGGCCATCCGCTGCCAGTTGAAGGCAGCACTCTCAGCCACCGCTACCGGCGCAAGCTCCGCTAGCTTGCGCGGATGCGCGATCGTCGCGAAAGCGCTAGCGAAGTCAGCAACCGAAAGGGGATCGAAGAAGATGCCCGCGTTGCCGACCACTTCTGGCAAACTTGAACTCCTGGAAGCAAGCACCGGCTTGCCCAGGCTCATCGCTTCCAGCGCAGGAATACCAAAGCCTTCGTATACCGAGGGAAAGATTAGAAACTCGGCTCCCTTGATCAGTCGATATTTCGTGAATTCCGAGACGAAGCCCGAGAACAACATACGCTCTCGCGCTTCCGCCGGCAGTTCCGCCATAAACCGGTCTACTTTCCAACCTTTGCGCCCAATTACCACGAAGCGCAACGGCGAGCCTCGCAACTCTCGTGTCGAGAGCGCACGCAGCAGCAATTCAAGGTTTTTGCGTGGCTCAATCGTGCCAACTACCACCGCATAGGGTCCCAAACGTAAAGATGGTAGATTGTACTCAATTATATGGAATCTTTCTGGCCAATCAGCGTATTGATATAAAAGACACGTCTTGCTTGCTACCGAGGGGAACGCCGTCAGCAACGCCGCTCGTGTTGCCTCAGAAATGCAAAAGACAACCTCGTTAGTGGCTAATTCGAGCGCCTTATTGTCAAGATGATAGGCAATATTTATGTCTTCGTGGAATTCAGGTTCGAATAATGTACTCATATCATGCACAGTGCTGGCCTCGCGCGCGGCCACGCCAAAGCTATCCTTTACCGATGGATACAGTAGACAACCGGTGCAGTCAACAATCGCCGATCCAAATAACGATTCCGACTCGAGTTTTTCGCGTAAAAAGATACCGGTCCCGGCCGTGACGGCGGCCATAACCTGGGTTGCTGGGACGCGAGTGAGGTGAAACATGAAT
>CAZPZL010000245.1:0-4762 GCA_964590925.1 uncultured Granulicella sp. | reverse complement strand
AACCAGTGGCAACACCCTCGTCCTGCCCAACCGCGACCTCGACTTCGGCTACGCAAAGTTGGACGCCAATCTGACCTACGCCGTCACTCGGCGGGCAACGATCTTCGCCGAGATGGACAACCTGCTCAGCCAGCAGCACATTGGGCCGATTGGCTATCCGGGACTGCCGTTTACTTTGCGCGCAGGAGTGAAGGTCCGCCTGGGCGGGAACTAATCATCCCAAGCAGATTTCTCGAAATAACTCGAAGCTAGGGAACTCCAAACTGCGGCCCAAGCGTTGTTCTGCAATTTTCATTGCCGAGGCAACTCTTAGGCCGCATTTGTGTCTAATATATCGCCATGACTAGATCACCCGTTTTCGCGTTGTTTGTTGCACTGGCTCTTCCCTGCTGGGCTGTCTCGCACGCGCAGGATGAAGGCTCAGTCCCCACTCAGGTTTTGGTTGAGGTCGAGACCAACTCGCCCTCACCGATTCGCTCTTCCGCGCTTGCGCTGACGGTGAACTATCACACGGTTCCAATTGACGGCTGGACGCAGGTCGAGCCAACTCGCGCACAAGTTGCGCTGTTGATTGACGACGGGCTGCGCTCGGAGGTTGGGCGCGAACTCGACAACCTACGCAGCTTCGTACTCACGCTGCCACCCGGCATCGAGGTGCTGATCGGCTCTATGCAACACGGCACTGTGGTGGTGGAGCAACCGTTCACCGCCGATCACGCTCTGGCTGCATCCGCCTTGCGCCTGCCGGACAGCATCGCTGGCATCAGCGCTAGCCCGTACATTTGTCTTTCGGACTTTGTCAAGCACTGGCCTGAGGCGGGTGCGCCCAACGCCAGCAACTCCGCGCCCGTCGCGCCACATAAGGCGCGCTTTGTCCTGATGCTCAGCGACGGGGTCGATCCCTACAACGGCAGCACCAGCGTGATGAATCAAGGCAGTCCGTACGTCGACACGGCCATCAGTGATGCACAGCGCGCCGGAGTCGCCGTTTACGCTATTTACTTTGCCGACGCGGGCATCTACGGTGGTTCGGCCAACATCAGCGGGCAGGATTACCTCACCCATCTGACGCTGGCCACAGGCGGCGTCGACTACTGGGAGGGAATGGGCAACCCAGTCTCTTCCGCGCCGTTTCTCCGCAAGTTTCAGAGCGCTCTGGCCGAGACCTACATCGCTACCTTCAACGCGCCTACGGGCAAAGACTACGCACACAATCTGGTCGAGGTAAAATTCAACGTCATTAAGCCGCCCAAACCGCCGAAGTCGAAAAACAAGGTCAAGCTCCCCAAGGTCAAGGGTTTGTCGATCAAGACCACGCTAGCTGCACCAGAGAAGGTGCATCCAGGCAATGTGGAGTAGGCCACGCGTAGGAGGACTGCGGCGAGAGGACTACTTGGGAGTCGTCGGGCTATCGGCGGCCTTGAAGTCGATCTTCTTGTGCGCTCCGTCGCAAAAGGGGCGATTTTCACTGGCTCCGCATCGACAGAGCGCTACGGCTGGCTTGCCGGTCAGATCCCAGGGCTTGCCGTCGAGATCGCTCAACACGATTGCTCCCTCAACCAGCAGGGGACCATTGGGACGAACGGTAATTATCACAGAATCGGACATAGGTTTCTCCTCAATCAAACTAAGCCACAGCATAGCAGGCTATGAAGATGTGTGCGCTGCACAATCGTGCAGGTTGACGCTACATCAGGTGGATTGCATCGACGTCCACGATGAGGTTACGGCGCGGGATGGATTGCGTCTCGGCGAAGGCCAGCATCGCGCGCAGAGTACGGCCTAGGGCATCACGGCGCTCTGCCTTGAGCACAAAGTGAAAGCGGTATATGCGCTTCAATCGCGCGATGGGAGCGGCGGCTGGACCAAGGACGCGCAGCTTGTCGAGGCGAGCCGATTCGAACCAGCGGCCCAGCGTTGCCGCCCATGCTGCCGCCTCTTCCATCGCCTCGCTCTGGATGAGGACGTTGGCCAGTACGCCGGTCGGAGGGTAATGCATCCAGCGACGGAACTGTAGCTCTTTTGCCACGAAGCTGGTGTAGTCGTGGGTCTTGGCGTTCTGAATGGCGTAGTGCTCGGTGTGATAGGTCTGGACTAGCACACGTCCGGGCAGTTCGCCTCGACCGGCACGACCAGAGACTTGTGTGAGGAGTTGAAAGACGCGCTCGGCGGCGCGGAAGTCGGGCAGGCCAAGGGCGGAGTCCGCGCCGACGACGCCGACGAGGGTGACGCCATGAATGTCGTGTCCCTTGGCGATCATCTGGGTGCCGACAAGCAGGTTGATCTCGCCAGAGTGCAGGCGAGTAAGCAGCCGCTCCATATCTCCGCGCCCGCGCACAGTGTCGCGATCCATGCGCCCGATGCGGGCGTTGGGAAATATCTCCAGCAGCCTCTCTTCTCCCTGTTGCGAGCCTGCGCCAAGGTAGAAGAGATGCTCGCTCTGACACTTCGGACAACGCTCGGGAACGGAGCGACGAAAACCGCAATAGTGGCACTCCAACCGATCGCCGACTTGTGCGTGTAGGTCGTTCGCAATGGATGGCTTGTGGTACGACATCGCAATCGCGCAGTTCTCACATTCGATCTTTTCACCGCAGCTACGGCACAGCACGGTAAAGGAATAGCCGCGGCGATTGAGTAGAATCATCACCTGCTCACCGCGTGCGAGTGTGGCTGCGGTCTCTGCGACGAGCTGGCGGGAGAAGATATCCTCCTTGCCCGTCTCTTTGAACTCAGTGCGCATGTCGACCAATTCGACCTTGGGTAGCGGGCGGTTCATCACGCGCGAGCGCATTTCGATGAGCTGATAGCGGCCACGCAGGGAGTTTGCCCAGCTCTCCAGCGAGGGCGTGGCCGAACCGAGGACAACGACCGTCTGGTTGAACATGGCTCGCATCACGGCGACATCGCGTCCGTGATAGCGCGGGGTTTCTTCCTGCTTGTAGCTGCCGTCATGCTCCTCATCGACCAGGATGAGGCCGAGGTTGGCTAGCGGTGCAAAAACGGCAGAACGCGTGCCAATGACAATACGCGCTTCGCCACGATGAATGCGATGCCACTGCTCGGCGCGCTCGTCGGGCGTTAGCGCGGAGTGCAGCATGGCAACTTCTGTCCCAAATGCCGCAAACATCTGTCCAGCCATGGCAGGGGTCAGGCCAATCTCTGGCACCAGTAGTAGAGCCGAACGCCCTGCATCCAAAGCTCGTTGCATGGCTGCGACGTAGACCGCCGTCTTGCCAGAACCGGTGATGCCATAGAGCAACAGTGGATGAAATCCTCCCTGCGCCATGGCGGCGGCAATTGAAGAGAGCGCCTCAATCTGCTCCTCGTTCAGCGTCTGTTCGTGCGCAAATTTTTTCCCATTAGCAGACAGTCCGCCAAGATGGAAATTCACTACAACCTCTTCTATACCAACTAAGCCTCGCTTGACCAACGTCGCCAGCGTAGTGGAAGGAACGCAAGCGGCGCGCAGAGCCACCGACTCGCGCAGGTCGACGACGCGCATTCGTCCGCCCGCTGCAGCCAGCTCGGCAAGGATCGCAGTCTGATTCTCGTTGAGCTTTGGAATGCGCGCGTCTTCGACCAGCACAGCGAAGCGTTCGGTGCGGCGCGCATCGCGCTGTTCGGTGACGGCCTCGCGCGTGAGCCATTTTTTCTTTACCATGCCGTCGAGTAGAGCCTTGTTGGCCTCGGTTGCGGAACGAATCGCCGCAGCTCTTGCGCCGTTGCCTTCTGGCCCGCCACTATTGACCAGATATTTCAGCACCGCAAACTCACTATTCTGCTCCTCTGCGGAGAGCTTCGACCGCCGAACCGCAACCCCGTACAGCGTCGTTCCCTGGCGCAAGACGCGTTGACCCGCCTCGGTAATGCGGTAGACGAAGTGACGTCGCACCTCGGCGGCGAGCGGCATCATACCGCGCAATACCTCACCCAGTGGGGCGACGTAATATTGTGCGATCCACTTGGCAAGCTGCATCAGTTCATCGGGCAGCAGTGGCGCGTCGTCCAGCACCTGCTGTACTGACTTGATCTCGCCGGTGTTCGCGGGCCGGTCGTTGTGTACGCGGACGACGACTCCCATCAGCCGCTGCCCGCCGAATGGGACCATAACACGCACGCCCACAGTCGGCTCGTTGCCGTTCACCGCGTAGGTAAACGACTGGTCGAGTGGCACGGGCAGCGCAACGTCGCAAAAATTAAGCATCGACTCTGAGAGTATCGCGCCTGAGCACCCGACGCCACACGAACAACTTGCCGATCAATCAGTCGCACAAAGCAACCACAGACGGCGTCTAGCAGTAGAATCCATTCTGCCCTATTATCTCTTCAGCCTCCACGTCGAAGAATTATTGATGTTACTGTCATTTTCATTCCGTCGCGCGTGAGTTAGTCTCATAGTGTCAAATGTTTGAGAAGATACAATCCGTCGAGAGCGCTGGCGCTTGCCGCAACACCTCCAGGGACAGGTCCAACACAGCCCAGCACAGCTCCACCGATAAGACGCTCGCCATAAAGAAGACTGCTGAAAAGAAGTCGGTGACAAAAAAACTTTCGAGCAAGAAAACTGTTGCGAAGAAGCCCGACGCCGCTCCCTTTCCCGAAGAGCGTTTTTTTGATCGCGACGAATCGTGGATGCTGTTCAATCGGCGTGTTCTGGAGGAGGCCGAGGACGCGACGAATCCGCTGATCGAGCGTGCGAAGTTCCTCGCCATCACGGCAAGTAATCTGGATGAGTTCATCGAGATTCGCGTGGCCAGCC
>CAZPZL010000244.1:0-4791 GCA_964590925.1 uncultured Granulicella sp. | reverse complement strand
GCTGTTGTGCGCGGACCT
This sequence comes from uncultured Granulicella sp., assembly GCA_964590925.1. Taxonomy (GTDB): domain Bacteria; phylum Acidobacteriota; class Terriglobia; order Terriglobales; family Acidobacteriaceae; genus Edaphobacter. The sequence continues at coordinate 4,773 of CAZPZL010000244.1, read as the reverse complement.
TCATGGCAGCCGGGTACACCTCCGGCATGCGCTGTTCTCTGAAATGTAGGACTTTGGGACAAAGCGCAGATGTGCGCTTAGCTTGCAGAGGTAGGACAACAACCAGAGCGCGCGCTCTTCAGGAAAACGCGCGCGGGCAAAGCTGCTGGAGATGCGGATTGGGTGTGGATGAAGGGCATGAGACCAGCCTCGTCGAACTTGCGTAAGCCAGGATAAATCCGCAAATGTGCGGTCATGTGTTTCTCTCGGCAGCGGATAGGCGCCGATAAATAAGGCGCGTGTAAGGGACGATTCCCTTACTGTGCCATCTTGTCAATTGTCGGTGTGGATTATGTCTGCGCAGTGAAATGACCTGCTGCCGCCGATGGGATCAGCAACAACAGGTGGTGCGACAGCCAAGCGAATGGTGAGGCAAGAATGCCATACGTTCTTGAAGTCCTAAAACCCCGCGACAAGCGGAGATATTACCCGAAGTATGCCATCGATTGGAAATCCTGTCAATCGGACTCTCTTCCAACACAAGGTGAGGTTGAAGGCGATCTTGTGTTGGAAGAGAGTCCGATTGGCGGCCGAGCGGGGTTTGGATGTACACTCGTAGTAATGGTCCGTCTCTTCACAACCTGTCGCAGCGCCAGCAACTGTTGTTGCCAGGCCGAGCGTATGGGCGCGAGAGGGATCATGGTTTAGAATTCGTCTAATCCGGTTCCAGACATTGACCCACACGCCAGGCTCGTCGGCATGTGGGCTTTTTTGTTTTGGGGCATGATTCGGACACCGCAAGGCCGAAACCGGCGGATGCATTCCAGGCCGCGGCCGAGGGATTTGTTGCAATGAATGAAGCAGAACTGAGAACGAAGATTGAATTCGAAGCAAGAGCGCTTGGCGCAGACTTGATCGGCTTCGCGCCGGTTGAGCGCTGGCGCGCCAGCAACGAGCTTCGGCCCGAGTATTGGCCGCAGACGATTTGGAGCAAGGCTCAAACCGTCATTGTGCTGGGCGTTCCCATGCTATTGCCGATCATTGAGAGCACGCCCTCGATCAACCACACGGTTTTATATGACACCACCAACACACTCCTCGATCAGATGGCTTACCGGCTGGCAGTTTTTCTCAACAATCTGGGCCATGCTTCCATCTTCATGCCGCGTGACGGTTATGGCAGCCTGGAGATTCTGCTCAAAAAGATGCCGGCCTGCTTCAGTCACGTGTATGCGGGCAAGTATGCGGGATTGGGAACCATTGGCTACAGCCATAACCTGCTCAATCCAAAGTACGGCCCGCGCGCGCGTTATGTTTCCGTGCTTACTTCGGCGGTAGTGCCGGGCGATGAGGTGATCGAGAAGAATCTGTGCAAAGGATGCAGGCTGTGCGGCAGACTATGCCCGGCGCAAGCGATGAGTCCGGTCGAAGGCAGTGCCATTGCGCAATTGGACGCGGTCAAATGCACGCACTTTCACCAGGAGCTTGTGGCGGAAGATCGCTGGCCCTGCGGAGTCTGCTCCAAGGTCTGCGCGGTCGGAGAAGATCGCAAACTTTATGGCAGCACCAATCTGCGCGTCTACATTGAAGAGCGCGAAGCCATCGCCAAAGATCCTGCGCATCCGGATTACAAACATCTTGTTCATCTTCGCGAACATGGTTCAAGCGGTGATCGAAAGTATTGATTGGATACTCATGAAAGGTCCCCGCTACCGTGCGGGATCAATGGGAGAACGCCTTGAAACTTGGATCCTTGAAAAAGAGATATTGCTCGGTATTGGCAGCAGTCGTTTTAGTAGCCGCTGCGCTCTCGTTGACCGCCTGCCATAAGTCTGTTACTGGCAAGCCGCAGGTCATCAAACTGGACTATGCCTATTACAACCCGGTCAGCCTGGTACTCAAGGAGAAGCATTTCCTTGAAGACGATCTTGCCGCTGATGGAGTCACCGTTGAGTGGACATTGAGCCAGGGAAGCAACAAGGCGCTGGAGTTGCTCAACAGCAAGAGCGTAGATTTCGGGTCCACGGCAGGCGTTGCCGCGCTGATTGGAAAATCGAACGGAAACCCCATCAAGACCATCTATGTGTATTCACGACCCGAATGGACGGCGTTAGTGGTGCGCAAAGATAGCTCTATCACCAGGGTGGAAGATCTCAAGGGCAAGAAGATCGCTGTCACGCGTGGCACCGATCCGTTTGTGTTTCTGCTGCGATCTCTCTATCAGGTCGGAATGACTCAAAAGGATGTCGAACTGATTCCGCTCCAACATTCAGACGGAAGAAACGCTCTTGAACGAGGGGATGTGGATGCGTGGGCAGGTCTCGATCCTCTGATGGCACAGACGGAAGTTGATAAAGGCTCCAGGCTCTTTCACCGCGACGTCTCGTTGAACAGTTATGGCGTGCTGAATGTTCGCGAAGAATTCGCAAACCAAAATCCAGTCTATGTGAGGCGTGTGCTGGCCGCTTATGAGAAGGCTCGCCAATGGGCCATTCAGAATCCTGCCGAGTTTCGGGTGCTCTATGCCAGAGATGCGAAGATCGATGACGCAGTCGCCGCCAAAGTGATTGAAAGAACAGACCTGAGCAACTCAGTGATTGGCGACGAACAAAAGAAAGTGATTGCTGCCAGTGGAGACGTGCTCAAGAAAGCCGGCGTCATCAACGCGAACACTGATATTGCCGCAACCGTAAACAATTTGATTGACCCACAATATGTACACGCAGTTGTAGCGAGCAAGTAGCCAGAGCATGAGCACAGCAGAACAGAATGCGACGATAGTCCGAACCGCAGCAGTGCGCGAGGTTGCGTCGCGTCCCAAAGGCAGGTTCACCCAACGTCCTGACCGCTGGCTCGGAGCGGTCGTCCCGGTGCTCGGAATTGTGTTGTGGGAGGGGTTTGCGCGCATCGGCGTCTTTCCTCCCAATGAGCTTCCCGCGCCCAGTGTCGTAGCGCAAACCATCTTCGATCTGGCCGCGAGTGGTGACCTTTGGAAGCATGCGGGCATCACTCTCTTTCGCATTGCCGTTGGCTTCCTGGTTGGCGCAACGGCCGGAACTCTGCTCGGCGGACTCACCGGATACGTCTTGCTCGCGCGCAAACTGTTTGACCCTGTCCTTCAATCGCTCCGGAACATTCCATCCATGGCCTGGGTTCCACTTTTCTTGCTGTGGATGGGAATTCAGGAGTCCTCGAAGATCGCGCTTATCGCGCTCGGAGCTTTCTTCCCGGTCTATCTCAACCTGTCCAGCGCCATGAGCCATGTCGATCCAAAAATGATCGAAGTCGGCAAGGTCTACCGGCTAAACAGCATCCAGATGATCGCTCGCGTCATTTTGCCGGCTGCCCTGCCGGAATACTTCGTTGGGTTGCGCAGTGGATTGGGTCTGGCGTGGATGTTCGTTGTCGCCGCTGAGATCATGGGCGCCAGCCGCGGATTGGGATTCCTCATGATCGATGGGCAGATGACTGGCCGCGCATCCATTATTCTAGCCACCGTGATTCTCTTTGCTTGCCTGGGAAAAGGCACCGATCTTCTTCTCGAAGTGATTGGCCGCCGGCTCTTGCGGTACAAGTCGAAATGAGATCCTTTCAAACTGCTCAGGAGACGATGGTGAAAGATTCCGAGGTGCGCAATAGTTCGCTCGATATCTCTGGCGTGAGCAAGGCCTTTCATTCCGGATCTGCCGGCTTGCAGGTCCTCGACAACATCAATCTCCACATCCAGCCGGGAGAGTTTATCTGCCTGGTTGGCGGCAGCGGATGCGGTAAGACCACCTTGCTGCGCATTGTTGCCGGACTGGATCCAAGTTACACTGGAACGATTTTGCTGGGAAGCAATCGCGTGCTGGGCCCGGGCCTGGATCGCGGTCTCGTTTTTCAGGAGCATCGTCTCCTTCCCTGGCTCACGGTTCGAGAGAATGTGGCGTTTGGAATTGGCGACCTTCCAACGGCCCAGCGTTTCGAACGCGTGCAACAGTACATCGATCTGGTTGGTCTGCGCGGATTCGAGCAGAGTTATCCTCACCAGCTCTCCGGAGGCATGGCGCAGAGGGTTGCCATCGCCCGCGCGCTGGTAGGTCATCCCCAACTGCTGTTACTTGACGAGCCCTTCGGAGCCCTGGACGCGTTGACCAGGATACGTATGCAAAAAGAGCTGCTTCGCATTTGGGAAGCACAGCGTACAACCATGATCCTTGTTACACACGACATTGACGAAGCCATTTACCTTTCCGACCGCGTTGTCATCATGTCTCCTCGGCCGGGAACGATTCAGCGCGTTGTGCCGGTAAGCCTAGCGCGTCCCCGAGACCGCAACGGCGAACAAGCCACAGAACTGCGCAAGACGATCTACCGTGAGTTCTTCGGTGGTGAAGAGGAGCTGAAGGATTACGAGATCTAGAATTCAAAACCGTGCCATGGAGAGAGGCCAGTGGCAATTCTTGCTGTGTCACAAAAATACTTGACACGCTCCGAATGAGTATTTAACCTACGATCAATCGCCTAATCCTCGTTGATTTGGTGCTCGGCATTCAGGAATTCAATGGCTCAATTCTTCACTCCCGCGATGTGTCTGTGCAGCTGTCCGAGCTGCCGTGCGCGGGCGTGTTCTCTGGGTTAGATTCCTAAACAGAATCCTGAACCCCGATGACCCACCCGCCAGCAGGCGCGGTGGGTTTTTCATTTGTGCGACCGGTTATCAATTTTTGATTTGCGAAGTAACGGTCAATTGATTCATAGGCGCCGATGGCGAAGTGGCTAACGCGCAGGTCTGCAAAACCTGTACACGCGGGT
>CAZPZL010000243.1:0-4794 GCA_964590925.1 uncultured Granulicella sp. | reverse complement strand
TGGCAAGGAAGCACTCTACCACTGAGCTACTCCCGCTCTCACATGTTGAAGTATACCGACGTATGCAGCTATGGTCAACGCCAGAACCAGGGGCAAAGCGGAATTTTGAATACGCAGTGCGAAACGCTCCAGAGGATTATTCAATTAGCGGCGATGTACACGCTGCAATGCCTAATATCGAGCTGATACATATCAAGCTGATAGATGGGCGCGGTCTTATCGATCGAGCATTCAGTCCTGGATTTCTACTACCGAACCAGCAAGGGAATGCGCCTCGATCTGGCACAGAACACGCCGTTTGCGCTATGTGGTTGTCCCGGATCTAACCCGATAATTACTTGGTCCAATTCACTGCTGTATACGCACCTTGAGTCGCGGGCCGCTGACCAGATCGGAGCGGCGTTGCACCACTCGGGGAGTTACCAGGACCACCAACTGGCCGGTATCTTTCTCTCCAGTGCTGGTTTCGGGCAACTGGAAGCCAGGTAGTTCGCTGAGGCCGGGGATACCGGTGATAGCAGCAGTCTCGGTGTGATTCACGTCGCTGACCAACAAAGCGCTCTGTCCGGCGCCCACTGTAATGTCCGACTTAATCTGTCGACTCTCCAAAATGGGGTTTCCTTCGTTTGTGCTGCCCGACAGAGACTCGATCTTCAATTCCAGCTTGAGGTGAACTCGCCCTGACTTCTCGATGGTGGGAGTCGCATCCAGAGTCAAGCCGAGATCCTCGTAGGTGACCTGTGGGATGGTCGAGGCACCGCCGGTATACTGAGCCAGCAGGCTGGCGACGCTGACGCCGTTGATGGTAGCGTTGCTGGCTGGAGTGCCGGATATGCCAGTGCTGATGGACGATGTCATGATGGGATACTTCGACCCCTCGCGGAAGATCGCATCCTCACGATCACCCACCATCATATGAATGTCGTCCAACGTGCGGGTGTCGGTCGAGTTCAATCCAAGGTTGAATCCGACCGTACCAGTCTCGGTGATTCCCGTCATCATGGTTCCTCCGCCGATTACGCCAATGGTGCTGGACAACAGGCTGCTAGAGACCAGACCTGAAGCAATCAGCTCTCCGGCAATAAACAGATTACTGTCGGTCGAGCTGATCAGTCCTTGTGCAATTGCCTGCTGCACCAGCGAGGAGTTGGCGCTGACCAACTGGGCAGCAGCCGCGTCGACGTTGTAAATCCCGAATGCCGTGGGAAGGCTCGCGCCAGCACTCGTATGGCCGGTCGTGGAGACCTCGTAGAGCTTGACTTCGATCATCACTTCGCCAGTACGATCCATTAGATCCTCAAGCGTGCGGTTCAACGGCACGAGAAGATCCTCCGGCGCGCGCAAGGTGAGGCTCGTCTGGTTCACTCCGGGGCTTACGACCCTCACATTGAAGAGGTTCTGGACCACACCTGCCACGTCTTTCATCTCATCTGGGGTGGCGCCTTCAAGATAGATTGTCTCCTCCAACATGTGCTGTAGGCGGTTGCGATCAGCTTCATCGTCGCGGACAAAGAGCACGGTAGATTCATCGACGGGAACGGCGAAGACATTCGCCATCATCATCAGCGTGGAGATGGCCTGGTCGTAGTCAACCTCCACCATGTCGAAGGCAAAGCCCTTGCGTGTGACCGAATCGTCCATCACCGCGCGTATGCCGTAGGCCTGCGCCACGTTGCGCAGCATCTCCTCAGATGTTCCGCGCAAATGAAAGCTCTTCTGCCCCGGATTCGGCTGTAGATGGATCAAACCGGCCAACAACGGGGCCGATATCTTCCACGGCGCAACCATAGGATCGGCGGTGCGCGATTGCACTTGGTCGGCAACAAGTTTGACTGCGGCGTTCGCATCCTTTTTCGAGGAATCACCGGTCAAGGACTCCACTTCGTGCTCCAGCACAATCGGATTTGTGGGATCGATCACGCGCGCCTGAGTCAGCAACGATTGCGCCTTTGCCGCTTCACCAGCAGCACGCGCCTTGGCCGCCTGCTGCACCAGATCCGTCACCTGATGCTGACGAGCCAGCAGAATCGCAAGCGCACAGTCACGATTGGCGGGGTTCAGTTTCAAGGCGCGCGTAAACTCTTGCTCGGCCCCGAACGGATCGTTCTGCTGTAACTTCTTTGCTCCCGCCAGATACGCGTCCTCAGCCTGCCGCTGGCGGCGCTTGCTGATAGCTGGCGAACTGTCAGATGCAGTTGCCCCTGTCGCCTGAGTCTGCCTTGCTGGATTCGGAGTAGTCGGAGTCTGCGCCCGCCCCATCCCAACAAGAGTCGCGAGCGCAAGACCACAGAACAGCCACGCGAATCTACTTCGCCCACCAGATGCAGCCATGGATTGACCGTTGTGAGCAGCGCTGTTGTTGGTTGCGATAGCCATGCCTATTATCTTAGACGCGTCATAGCGGAAACCAGCGTCCCGAGCGGAAACATATACGCAAAACGGAAGCATAAGCCTTTAGTTCATGTTATTTGTGCTGCATTTTAGAGCTTTCATCATTGCTGTAATGAATCTGGCTGTGCGCAAAATAATAGCAACGCAACTGTAATCAAGAGCTTTGACGCAAGAGAAGCGGAACAATTGCGCCGGTAGTCTTGCTGTACTCGGCGTATTGATCGCCGAAGGTCTGGCGCATGAAGCGTTCTTCTTTGAGACGTTTGATTGTGAATGCGATCCACAGCAGAGGGAGCGCGACGAAGCCGCGCCATTGATCAAGCGCGATCATTGCGCCAAAGATCGACAATAGCAGACCGCTGTAAATGGGATGGCGCACCCAACGATATGGCCCGCTGCGAATGAGCGTGTGATCGACCTTGACGGTGACGGTTCCGCTCCAGTTGTCGCCGAGAATGACACGCGCCCAAAAGGTTATGGCAAAGCCCAGCGCTACGAGAACAACGGATGTGCAACTTATCCATTTTCCCAACGGAAGAACGTTGCACTGCCCCCAGCGACCAAGCGAGTTTCTGTAAAAAATCAGGTACGCTCCGATCCACGAAAAGACTGCGTAGGAGAGAATTGATCTGACGCTCTCCCGCCGTTGCGTCTTTTTGCTGCGCAGCGCAAAACAGAGCCAGAGAACGATCCATACGATCCACAGATCCTTACAGATCGACATTGCATTCATGAAAGCTCTCCCGGGAATGTAATAGCACTCATGCGCCAAAAGCTAGGTCTATGAGGGTCTTTTCCTCCAGCGCGTGAGCCTTCGCGGAGCCAGTCGCAGGGCTTGCGCTGGCTGAGCGTTTCACACTGAGGACGGCGCGGCCTGCGGCCATGCGACGTAGATGCGGTAATGCATAGGTGAGCGCGCCCATATTGGCTGGCTCCTCCTGCACCCAGACGATCTCCGTGGCCTGTGGATGCTGGTCAAGCGCGTCCTGTATCTCTTCTTCCGGCCATGGGTAGAGCTGTTCAAGAGTAATGATTGCGACCGAGGGGTCCTTGCGACGAATGCGTTCGGCGCGCAACGTGTGACCGATCTTGCCGGTGCAGACGAGGATACGGCTGGGTGACTTCACCGAGTCGTCGGGGATGACGTTGCGGAAGTGTGGGGCGGTAAACTCCGCAAGCGGAGAGGATGCATCTGCGCTACGCAACATGCTCTTCGGAGTGAAGACGACCAGCGGCTTGCGCCACTTTCGCACGGCCTGTCGACGTAGCAGATGGAAATACTGTGCGGCGGTCGAGGGCTGGCATATCTGAACGTTCTCGCCTGCGGTGAGTTGCAGATAGCGCTCGACGCGCGCGCTGGAGTGCTCCGGCCCCTGTCCCTCGTAGCCGTGCGGCAGCAACAGGACGAGGCCGCTGAGGAGATTCCACTTGGCCTCGCCGGCGGCGATGAACTGGTCAATAATGATCTGTGCGCCGTTGGCAAAGTCGCCGAACTGCGCCTCCCAAAGCACGAGAGCCTCGGGGCTGTCGCGCGAGTAGCCGTACTCGAAGCCCAGCACTGCGGCCTCCGAAAGCATAGAGTTGTAGACCTCGAAGCGAGCCTGATCCGGCGAGAGATGTTGCAAGGGAAAGTAGCGCTGCTCGTTCTCGATGTCCACCAGAACGGCATGGCGCTGGCTGAAGGTTCCGCGCTGCGAGTCCTGTCCGCTCAGTCGCACTGGCGTACCGGCTTCGAGCAGAGATGCAAAAGCAAGCAACTCCGCAGCACCGTAGTCGAATGGCGTCTCGCCTGCGCCCATCTTGACACGTTGCTCATAGAGCTTCTGCACCTTGGGATGAATGTGAAAGCCCTCCGGCGCGCGCGTCATGCGCTGGCACAGGTCGGCAATATGCTCCGGTGTGAGGCCAGTAGGCACGTCATATTCGGACAAAAACGGCCCGCCACGATACGGCTCCCAGTAGCTTGGAATCCGCGCCAGACGCGGCTTTTTCTTGACGAGGCTCGCAGTCTTCTGGTCGGCAAGAAACTCGTCCTGAATCTGCTTTACCTCGTCGGATGGATTGACGCGCATCTGCTCGGCGTAGAGCTGATAGAGGAAGGGGCGGCTCTTGATGAGCGCATAGCGAATGGGCTGCGTGACCGTCGGATCGTCCACCTCGCTGTGTCCGTGACGACGGTAGCCAATGATGTCGACTAGCACATCGCCGTGAAATTGATGGCGGAATCTGGCCGCAATCGATGCGACGCGAATGACTGCGTCGGGATCTTCAGCGTTGACGTGAAAGATGGGAATCGGCAGCCGTTTGGCCAGATCACTGGCGAAGCGCGAGCAGTTCGACTCCTGCGGAAGCGCCGTGAATCCGAGGAGATTGTTGACGATCACATGCACCGTTCCGCCCACG
>CAZPZL010000242.1:0-4806 GCA_964590925.1 uncultured Granulicella sp. | reverse complement strand
GACCAGCGAGTCCAGTCGATTGCGTGCCTCGACCCGGTCGCGCTGTTCCTTGTCCTCAGAGGCGTGCGCCTCTGCGTCCTTGGCCATACGCTCGACCTCGTCTTTGCTCAGACCCGACGAGCTGGTGATCGTAATCTTTTGATCCTTGCCCGTCGCGTTGTCCTTCGCCGTCACATTCAGAATGCCGTTCGCGTCAATATCGAACGTCACCTCGATCTGCGGCACGCCGCGCGGAGCCGTAGGGATTCCGCTCAGCTTGAACTTGCCCAGCGTGCGATTCTGCGCCGCCATGGGCCGCTCGCCCTGAAGAACGTGAACCTCAACCTCAGTCTGCGAATCCGCAGCCGTGGAGAAGGTCTCCGTCTTTTTGGTCGGAATCGTGGTGTTGCGCGCGATCATGCTGGTTGCAACCCCGCCCATCGTCTCGATCGAGAGTGTCAGCGGAGTCACGTCCAGCAGCAACAGATCTTTAACCTCGCCAGCCAACACGCCCGCTTGTACCGCCGCGCCAATCGCCACAACCTCGTCGGGGTTCACGCCACGATGTGGCTCCTTGCCGAAGAGCTTCTTCACCAGCTCCTGAATCGCCGGCATACGAGTCTGTCCGCCGACCAGAACCACCTCGTCGATCTTCGATGCGTCGACTCCGGCATCCTTCAGCGCCTGCTTCGACGGTCCAACTGACCGTTGTAGCAGGTCGTCAACCAGCGACTCCAACTTGGCCCGCGTCAGGTTGCGCACCAAGTGCTTCGGCCCGCTGGCGTCGGCGGTGATGAACGGCAGATTGATCTCGCTCTCCTGCGCCGTCGACAGCTCGATCTTGGCCTTTTCCGCCGCATCCTTCAGACGCTGTAGAGCCATCTCGTTGCCCTTGGCGTGCAGGTCGAGGCCAGAGTCCGACTTGAACTCGCCGATCAGCCAGTCCACAATGCGCTGGTCCAGATTGTCGCCGCCGAGATGGGTATCGCCGTTGGTCGACTTGACCTCGATGACGCCCTCGCCGACCTCAAGAATGGAAATATCAAAGGTGCCGCCGCCAAAGTCGTAGACCGCAATCGTCTCGTCCTTCTTCTTGTCGAGACCGTAGGCCAGTGCCGCCGCCGTTGGCTCGTTGACGATGCGCTTCACGTCGAGGCCAGCGATCTTGCCCGCGTCCTTGGTCGCCTGCCGTTGGGCGTCGTTGAAGTACGCCGGAACGGTGATGACCGCCTCAGTCACCGAGCCGCCCAGATAAGCCTCTGCCGCCGTCTTCAGCTTTTGCAGGATCATCGCCGAGATCTCCGGCGCGGTGTACTCCTTGCCCTGCGCCAGTACGCCGACGTTGTCGCCCTTGGCCACAACCTTGTACGGCACCATCTTCAACTCGTCGCCAACCTCGTTCAGGCGACGCCCCATGAAGCGCTTGATCGAATAAACCGTATTCTCCGGGTTGGTGATGGCCTGTCGCTTGGCCACCGCGCCCACCAACCGCTCACCGCTCTTAGTGAACGCGACGATGGAGGGGGTTGTGCGTCCGCCCTCTTCATTGGCGATAACCTTAGGCTCGCCGCCCTCCATCACCGCTACGCAACTGTTGGTCGTTCCCAGATCGATTCCGATAATCTTTCCCATAAATCTTCGCTCCTGAACTACAAGATTCTCAAACTGAAATTAGATACAAACTCATATAATTCAATATCTTATAAACCACTACAACTCTTTGACGCCGTCATCCCGAACGCAGTGAAAGATCCCTGTATTCTGTTCGATGCGGAAAACCTCTCTCATCGAACAAATCTCCCTAAACGGCTTGGCTACCCCTTCAGGCTTGCTCAGCCGAGCCGTCAAAACTTCTATCGACAAAACCATTCTCATATATGAGTGAGTTATTGTCAAGCAATATGATTATTTAGATTAAGTAGAAGATTCTTCCCGTGGTAACATTATTATCTTGAACGGATTGGCCACGCGGCCTAACATCTTGACCATGAACATCTGGCCCCGCTCACTTCTTCTATTGCCCCTTGCAGCACTGCTCGCCTGTGGCTCAAGCCCCACCAATTCGTCCGCGGCTCCGTACAACTTCAACGGAGAATGGCATGGTGCTACTCCCATCCTTGGAGTAGTTTACTCACCATTCGATCAAATTGACGCAGAATTACAGGTCTCCAATGGCGTTGTTACTGGAACGCTCTACACGTATTCAAGTCTGATAAGTCATAATTTTTATGCATGCTCGACAGACGCGACAAGTACTACTGAGGGGACGGCTCTGACGGCTACGGGAACGCTGGATGATGACCACAATCTGACACTGAACTTCCCGATCAACAGTGGAACAGGCACTATTCTCGCAGCACTCGGAGACGATCCCAGCACCTACGTCAGTGGCTCTATGCAGGTTTCTGGTGGCACCTGTGCCATGTCGGCAACTCAGATTGAGATCCACAACACTTCCACCACGCCCACTACCAATTCGTCCTCCACGGCCACTAACACGGCAGACCTATCGGGCAACTGGAGCATGGGGACGACCTCAACGGCTGCCGTCGGTTACACCTCTTCTACAACTACAACGATCTTAGGCTTTCGCGGAGCGCTACAGTTCAGCAATGGGTCGGTCAGCGGAACGATGATACCAAGCGTAAACTACGAAAGCGCTAGTTGCTATGCTACATTCGAATCGCTTGTCAATAATAATGATGTAATAAATACTCCCATAGCGTTTACAGGTACGCTGGATGCAAGCAACAACCTCACCCTGACCGCGCCGCTTGCAGGGGGAACGGCTACGATCACGGCGACGCTGGGGAGCAATGCTCAGACTTGGGCCGACGCCAGCTATCAGATTGTCGGAGGTTCCTGCGCCATGTCGGCGACCTCGATGACCATTGCGCAGATTGCGCCCGTGACGGGCACCTATATTGGAACCTTCACCCAGCCATCATTCTCTGGCACCGACGTCCCAATAGCTGGCGGTAACATTACCGTCACTGCGGTTTTGACTCAGTCCACTACTGCCAACGCCGATGGTTCGTTTCCCCTCACCGGGACGATCACCACGACTGGAGCTGTAACTGGGACCACTACCATCACCGGTAACGTCGGAGGCGGTAGTTTCTCTACTAGTTCTACTGTATTGGGTTATGGCTACATGAGTCCCGACGCATCCACTATCTACTACGCTGCGAGTGACGGAGGGGTCAATGCAGAAACCGGCACACTCGTTCGCCAGTAGATTCAGGGAAACTCTGCATAAACTATTAATTTGGAAGGGCGGGACATTAGTCCCGCCCAAGTCATGCAATATCAAGAGTATTTGGCCACCAAGGGAATGCTGTGAACTTGTTCAGGCCTTTCTTAGCGCGCCATCCATCCGCCATCGACAACCAGAACGTGACCGGTAATGTAGTCAGCTGCACCGGAGGCGAGGAAGACGGCTGTGCCAGCGACGTCGGTGGCTTCGCCCCAGCGTCCAGCAGGGATGCGGTCGAGGATCGCCTTGCTGCGCTCTGGATCGGCGCGTAGGGCAGCGGTGTTGTTGGTGGCGATGTAGCCGGGAGCGATGGCGTTGACCTGAATGCCCTTGACTGCCCACTCGTTGGCCAGAGCCTTGGTAATCTGCGCGACGGCACCCTTGGCTGCGGCATAGGACGGAACGCGGATGCCACCCTGAAAGCTGAGCAGAGACGCGATGCTGATGATCTTTCCTGGAGCGTTACGCTTCATCATGTCTCGACCGGCGAGCTGCGAGAGTTGGAATACAGCGGTCTCATTGATCTGGATGACCTTCAGCCAGTCGGCGAGGGGGACGTTGACGGCGTCTTCGCGCAGGATGATTCCGGCGTTGTTGACGAGGATGTCGACGCGTCCGAACTTGGCCAGTACCTCGGCGAAGAGCTTCTCCGGCGCAGCCGTGTCGGAGAGGTCGGCGCTGAAGGCTGCGGCCTTGCCACCAGCGGCCTCGATCGTGGAGACGGTCTCGGCTGGCGGACGAATGTCGTGGGTTGCGACTGTGGCACCGGCTTCAGCCAGTGCAATGGCAATGGCTGCACCCATTCCTCCGGCCGAGCCGGTGACGAGGGCGATCTTGTTGTCGAGACGGAAGGTATCGAGAATATTTGGCATAGTATCTCTACCTTACGCGGGTTCAGCCGATGGAGGCAACTTCGATAGGACAGCTACGCGCGACTGCCGTGCTGCCAGCTACAATAGAATCTTAGCCTCTGGTTGGCCCACACAAATTATGCTCTCGCAGTAAACCGAAGCACTCCGAGGAACGAATGTCCGAAGCACCCAAGCAGAACGCCGCAGCGCAGCCCAAGCCGCTCAAATCTACCCTGAACCTCCCGCAGACTGACTTTCCCATGAAGGCTGGTCTACCAGTCAACGAGCCGAAGCGCCTGCAGCAGTGGCAGGACGCCGATCTCTACGGTCAGATTCGCGCTGCCCGCGCCGGTTCGCCGCGCTACATTCTGCACGATGGTCCGCCCTACGCCAACGGCGCCATACACCTCGGTCACGCGCTGAACAAGACGCTGAAGGACTTCGTCGTCAAGACCAAGACTATGGCTGGCTTTGACGCGCCCTACGTCCCCGGTTGGGACTGCCACGGCCTGCCCATCGAGATCAAGGTCGACGAGCAGCTTGGCCGCAAGAAGCTGGAGATGGATCCGGTCGCCGTGCGCCGCGCCTGCCGCGAGTACGCGCAGAAGTACCTCGACCTGCAACGCTCGCAGTTCATCCGCATGGGCATCTTCGGGCGCTGGGAGAGGCCCTACTCCACGATGGACTACGAGTACGAGGCACACATCGCCGAGAGCTTCT
>CAZPZL010000241.1:0-4834 GCA_964590925.1 uncultured Granulicella sp. | reverse complement strand
CGATTGGCTGGGGCCTTGCCGTCGCCGCCGTACTTCCGCTGGCACTCACGCGCTCTCTCGACGTTCGGCTCTGGCTGGCTCCGCGAGCCTACGAGATGGTCGTCCTAAACCTCGCCACCCTCGCGTTCGAGACTTTGGCCGCCGTCCTCGTCTACGCGGGCTATCCATATCACCGGCTCATCGACGCGGTAGGCCGTACACGTGCAACTCTGCTGCTGGTGCTTCTTCTGGGACTCGCCCAATCCATCACAATCCACGCTGCCGGTCTGGCTCTGCCTGCCGCAGTTCCGGTCGCGCTGATGGGCGGCCTGCTGATCGAGCTTGCGTGGCTGCGAACGCAGGGCCTCTGGCTGGGCTGGGGAATCGCCTTTGCATGGAACGCCTCCGTGGCGCTTGTCTTCGGCCTGCCCATTCAGGGCTTCAGCGCTTTTTCCGCAGTGGTAGAGACGCGCGCCCTCGGCCCCGCGTGGCTCACCGGCGGAGATTGCGGTCCCAACGCCGCGTGGCTCACGGCCCTGCTTCTGATAGTCGCCATCCCCATCCTTCTGCGCCTGACCGACGACTACGCATGGAACTATACCCGTCCTCCGCTGACGCCCGCTGGCATCGAAGTAACCATCGCCCCACCTGCCGCGCACGGCTTATCCGAACCCACCGCAGCAACTCCGCCCGCAACAACCTCCGCCACGCCTCTGGTGCAAATACTTCCCACCACTCCACGCGGAGCCAGTGTGCGATCCTCGTTCGACGTCGCTGGACCCGCCGATTAAAGGCCTTCATCCTGAACGCAGTGCAGCATCGCTGTCTTTCGGCGTTGCATGTCTTGCCCTGCACCCGAGCCACGGAGTTATTTGACAGTTTCTGAGAATCGACTTAGTTACTATATGTCCGCATCGACCAAAACCAAAGCAGCAGGCAATACAACGGCTTGCTATCGGGGTGCGGGGTCTCTTAGACTCGGGGGGATGGCGAATGCATATTGTGTTTAGACTGATGCGTACTTCCTTAGCCCCGAATTTTATGTTCCTCTCCCGGTCGTCTCTGATCGCGACGGTTGCGAGCGCGACACTGTTCATCAGCTTTTCGATTGCGCCGGGACAGATGACACAGACGGGATCCGGATCAAGTTCCTCGTCTTCCTCCAGCTCGTCTGGAGAAAAGGAGACGCCCATCACGGAGAGCCGTCCAGTGGCACGCATGGTGCAGCCCGACGCAGCTGGGTCGGCCATCACGCTGGAGACCAGCGAGCCGCTCTTCTATCTTGCGACAGCGCTGAATGTCTGCGGATACGACCGTGGTCTCGCCAATTCGAACCCACTGCGGACGCGGGTGCGCGACGAGATCAACGTTGATCTGGCATCGAACGCTGAGGCGCGCGACGCACGCGACGCGCTGTGCCTGTTCATCCGCGAGCACGCGCTGACCGATTCCGCGCGCGACGTTGCGCAGTACATCTCGCTGGGGTTGTATCTGACGCCGGTGCCGGAGCTTGCTCTATCGGCGGACAAGAGCGATCTGCCGCCGGATGCAACCGAGGTGGCAGACATCCTGCCGCTGCTGCGTCGATTCGCCGATGCGATTCAGTTGAACGCCATCTGGGCGGAGCATCGCCCAGAGTACGACGCTATGATTACACGTATTCATGACCCGATGACCGCAATGGTTCTGAACACCAACATCTTTCTGCGGATGCCGGTGAGCAGCTACGACGGGCGTCGGTTTATGGTTCTGTTGGAGCCGATGCTGGCGCCAGCGGAGACCAATGCGCGATACAACGGCATCGACTCGGTGGTAGTGGTCTCGCCCAGAGTTCTCGCGCCGGTCAAGAACCCGTCCGATAAGCCAGCCGACGAGGTGCCGATGGACCTGATCCGGCACACCTACCTGCACTACACTGTGGAGCCGCTGGTCTACACCCGCGCATCGGCGATGGAGCGGCTGGCTCCGCTGCTGAAGCCAGCGCAGAAGGCACCCATCGAGTATGCCTATCGGTCGAGCATCGGGGCGTTGATGACCGAGTGTCTGATCAAGGCGGTCGAGGCGCATACGATGGACGTGGGGATCGCTGTGCCAGTGAAGCCAGCGGGACTGCATGACCGCTACCAATTGGAGCAGTTCGACGCCGAGATGAGCGACTATGATCGCAGAGCGGAGGCGGTGCGGCGAGAGCGAGTTGACCTCGACATGCGCCAGGGATGGCTGCTGACTGACTACTTCTACGGCGAGCTGTACCGAATGGAAAAGGATGGAGCCGGGCTGAAGGAGTTCATCGGCCAGATGATATACGGTATGGATGTCGACTCTGAACGGCACCGCGAAGAGAAGACTGTCTTCCTACAGGATGTTCCCGAGAGCGGCCACGAGTACGGCGACTCGCTGCGCCGTGCACCGCGTCCGCTGACGCAGACCGAACAGGCCGAGCGCAGTCTGATGAGAGGTGATATCAAAGGAGCAGAAGCTCTGGCCGAGACCACGCTCAAGAGCGATCCGAACAACGCTGAGGCAGAGTATCTGCTGGGACGCATCGACCTGATGGAGGGCGACCCAGACGGCGCGCTGAAGCACCTGAGCGAGACCGTCAAGCTGTCACACGACCCGCGAACTATTGCATGGGCGCACATCTATCTGGGGCGGATGTACGATATTGAGCGCGACCCGGACGATCCCGACGCAATCAAACCGCAGCGCGAAAATGCAATTGCAGAGTACCGCACCGCACTAGCCAGCCGCGACAGCCAGCCCGATACCAAGGAAGCAGCAGAACGAGGTATCAAGCAGCCGTTCACGCTGCCCATGCGCGCAGCGAGTTCGACCGTCGAGAGAAAGTCCGAGCCGACAGACAACGTTCCGCTGGCCCCAAGCAGGTAGGCCGAAAGGGAAGCCTCCAAGCCAACCCCGTGAGGCGCCGCCCAACCAATGAGTTCGGTAAACTGAAAATGTATGAACCTTTGGCTGACTCGACGAAGGGGGCTGAATTGACGACGCGCCATACGATTGCCGAAGACTCGTGTGCGGCTGACTCGGCGAAGCAGTCGGCGATGCCCTTGCCAGTTTTGAGCGGGCGTATATTCGACTATACGTTCAAGGACAGCGGGCTGCTGCGGCTGGCTCTGACGCACAGCTCACTGGCCTACGAGAACGATCCCGAGGGCACGCCTGATCCCGGCTCCGACAACGAGCGGCTGGAGTTTCTGGGCGACGCGGTGTTGGGGATGGTTGTAGCTGAGGCTTTGTACCGGCGCGCGCCAGCGTTGCGCGAAGGCGATCTGACCCGGCTACGCGCATCTCTGGTAAGTAGTCGACACCTTGCGCAGGTCGCCCAACGGATTCAACTTGGGCCGTTGCTTCTGCTGGGACGCGGCGAGGCGCACAGCGGAGGACAGCGCAAGCCCGCGCTGCTCGCCAATGCCATGGAGGCGGTCATTGCGGCGATCTTTTTGGACGGCGGACTAACGCCCGCGCGTGAGTTCATCCATCGCCATATTATTGACCCGGCCGAGGCAGAGCTGGACAGCGTGCTGCACTCCAGCGAGCCGTTCTCCGGAGCAGTTGGTGACTACAAATCGGCGCTACAGGAACGCCTGCAAGCCGCCGGATTGGGTCAACCTCAGTACGTTCTGGCCGACCAGTCCGGCCCCGATCACCAGAAACGATTTCGCATCGAGGTGCGCGTGAGAGGCGACGGCGAGCCAACCACGCTGGCTAGCGCTGAAGGGTCCACCAAGAAACAGGCGCAACAGGAGGCCGCGCGACTTGCCTTTGCCAGCCTGTTGGCAAGCGCCCAGTTGAACGCGCCTACGGATTTGCCCAGGACGAAGTCCTCCACCGCATCCCGATCAAAGGCTGCGCGATGAGCGATGCGGTCACTGTCGACGAGGCTCGCCCTCAGCACGGACTGTTACAAGCGCTGCAATCGTTTGTCTACATTGTTGTTGTGGCGCTGTTCATCATTACCTTCATCGCGCAGCCTTTTCGCATTCCGTCGGGTTCCATGGAACCCACGCTGCTGGTCGGCGATTTTCTACTGGTCAACAAGAATCTATCGACCGCTCGGGCTGCGACCGCGTCGCTGGTACCAGCAGGCGTCATTTATCGCGGAGAGATTATTGTCTTCCGCTATCCGGTTGACCCCACGCGGGATCTGGTGAAGCGCGTCATCGGCCTGCCGGGAGATCGCGTGCGCTTGCGCGACGGCCGCGTGCTGATCGACGGCCGTGCTCTCGACGAGCCGTATGCGGTCTATCGCGCCTCTGCTCCGGACGAATACC
This sequence comes from uncultured Granulicella sp., assembly GCA_964590925.1. Classification (GTDB taxonomy): domain Bacteria; phylum Acidobacteriota; class Terriglobia; order Terriglobales; family Acidobacteriaceae; genus Edaphobacter. The sequence goes on along the minus strand of CAZPZL010000241.1, from coordinate 566 downwards.
GCGACCAGTTTCCCCGCATGGATCGCGCCGATCCCAGCATCAATTCGCGCTGGTGGATTGAGATGCATCAACTGGTGCACGACGACGAGCTGCGAATCCCACCCGACCAATACTTTGTGCTGGGCGATAACCGCAACGACAGCGAGGACAGCCGCTACTGGGGCCTGGTCCCGCGCAAGTCCATCGTCGGCAGTCCGTTTCTGATCTACCTTTCTGTAAACGTTGCTGATCCCGACTCGGACCACACCGCGGATTTGCAAGCAGTCGGCAATCGGCAAAGCAAAAGCCTTGCTGCTTTGCTGTTTGGATTCGCCCGCTGGAATCGTACTCTGCGCGTTCCTCGCTGAGTTGGTGGGAAGGCTTATACAGGATGGCTTGACCGGATTTGCAATAGGCCAAGCCTTTCGAGTACGCGCCGCCTCTACAGAACTTTACGGAGACAATCCTAGAGCGGAGGTGGGGGGTAGTAGGGCAGCTTTTGCTGCTCGTCGGTGGCGCGCTTGACGCTGATGTAGTCGAAGAGAAGGCTGGGAGCGATCGTGGTTACCGGGATGGGGCCGAGCGAG
>CAZPZL010000240.1:0-4835 GCA_964590925.1 uncultured Granulicella sp. | reverse complement strand
CTCTGCCTTCCAGAAGACGGATGCGGGCTGGACTTGGGTTGCGATTGGCTTGCGGTAGGCACCGGTTGCGTTCAGCTCGGCGATCTTCTCCTTGGCCTGACGCATCTGTTCTTCGCTGCGGGTGAAGATGATGCTGCGATACTGCTTGCCCCAGTCCGGGCCTTGACGGTTGACTTGCGTCGGGTCGTGCATGGCGAAGAAGGCGTCGAGCAGCGTGTCGAAGGAGACGCGCGAGGGATCGAAGGTCACGTCGACGACCTCGGCGTGTCCGGTTGTATCGGTGCAGACCTCTTTATAGGTGGGCTGATCGAGATCGCCACCCTCGTATCCTGCTGCTGTGTCGATGACTCCAGGTATCTCTGCGAAACGGGCTTCCACGCCCCAAAAGCATCCGGCTCCAAATGTTGCTCTCTCAATCGCCACTTTGCACTGCTCCTTTACCGTTTGGTTGCCTATCGCTCATCTACTTACCGTCAAGCTGCCGCATGCCTGCTGCGCAGCTGCTCCCCGATGCGGTATCTCGATCTATCTTTAGCCCTTAGCTAGTATTTTCTGCGATACATGCTGATCGGAATTTATATTCCTATGCGGCGCAGTCTTCCGCTCTCTATTAGATGTATTCCCGTCGAGTTTGTCTTCTTTGCATCATTAAATCCGGATGTATTTCTAGGCCCACCAGCCCACTCTCGTCAAACATAATCTTGCAACGAGCCCCACTTTGCAACAGTGTGCCACTTCCATCTGCACACACGCTCGCGCAAAGGCCATGTCCAGTCGGTATTTGGCCAAACTTCCCTTGATTAGAACCCGTTCTAGCCGATGAAGTTGCTCTGGTTCATATCTCCCAGCTTCGCACGATCATTTCCTAATTATCCCTGTATTTTCTTCTTTTTGACGGGAGTCTTCAGTTGGGAGAACTCGGGCAGGCGCTTCTTGGGGACGACTTTTTTGCCCTGAGCGGCGCGACCGAGCGCCATGACCTCGCCGGGGGTTAGCTCGCGGAATTCGCCCGGGGGGACGTCCAGGCGGAGCGCTCCGTATCCGATGCGGCGAATCTTCTCAATATGGTGGCCGATCTCTTCGAACATCTTGCGCAGTTGGCGATTTCTGCCCTCGGTCAGGGTCACCTCATACCACGGGTTGTCGCCGCCGCGCACCAGCTCGACGCGCGCCGGAGCGGTGACGATGCGGTCGCGGCGACCTGCGCGGACCTCGTCCAGACGGCCACGGTCTATGACGATGCCGCGGCGAATCTGTTCCAACGCGGGGGCCGGAGGCACTCCGCTGACCTTTACCAGATAGGTCTTCTCGACGCCGGTGGCGGCCTTCGAGAGGGAGTTGGCCAACTCGCCGTCGTTGGTCATCAACAACAGACCTTCGGAGAGATAGTCGAGACGTCCGACCGGGTAGAGGCGCACGCGCTCGCCATGCGGGCCTGCCTTGGGCTTGGAGATAAGATCCATGACGGTGGGGCGATGCTCGGGATCGTCGAGCGTGGTGACATATCCGCGCGGCTTGTTGAGCAGGTAGTAGCGCTGCGGTTCGGGGCCGTGCAGCAGCTTTCCATCGACGCGAATGTGGTCGCGGCTGGCGTCGTGCTTGGTGCCTAGCTCGGCGACGACGGTACCGTTGACCTGCACCCGCCCGGCGAGAATGATCTGCTCAGCCTTGCGGCGACTGGCTATGCCGGCCGCAGCCAGAATCTTCTGCAGGCGCTCGCCCTTTGGCTGCTTCTGCTCTTCTTGATTGCCGGTCCCTTGCTTGTCTGTCCTTTGCCTGTCAGTTCTGTTTTTGTCATTCCCGTAGGGAATCTGCTTTTGTTCTTGTGCCTGCTTGCTAATTGCCTTCGTCATCGTCATCCAAATCTTTCTGACTGCGGAATTTTCATCGCGGTCGATTGCGGGTTGGAACCTCTTACAGATTGGCTTCAACTCTATTATCGCGCGAGAGGGCAGTGCCATGCTTGCGCTACATGTAATCGACGCCGTACTGCACGGGGATCTGCGTGAAGGCGATGCGCGTCGGCGCGGAGTCCTTCGCAGGCAGCATTCCGGCGAAGTGTAGCGTGGTGTTGCCGTACTTCATGTTGAGTTTGTCCATAGTCGCTGCCAGCCCTGCGCGGTTGTCGGGATCGACGAAGAGGGAGGGCTGCAAGTCGCTCTCGGCGATGAGGTGGTGCATCGTTACACCGACGAAGAAGGGCCGCGCAGTATTGGGGCCGTCGGGACGCTTGGTCCAGACTCCGCGCAGAGCTTCCAGTAGCGTCAGCGTGTCGGCGCAAGGCGGAAAGCGCGCCTCCATCGCCCAGCCGGAGTGACGCACTCCGCTGAAGTGGCGCTTCGCGCTACGCCCCGTGCTCTCCGCCAGTGAGGTCTGCTCCTTCGTCAGCGCATAGCGAATCGTAACGTGCATCGCACTTGCCGTCAGCTTCTCCATGCGCAGGCGCATCGCGGCCTTGTGCAGCAGCTTGTGCGCGACGGCCCAAGCACCCTCCGGCGTGCGGTGCTCCGGCGCAAGAACATGCGAGTGGCCGAGGGTTTTTTGCGCGGTGGATTCGATGATCGCGCCATCGTCGCCCGTCTCTGCTCCGCGCAGCCAGTGGTAGAGGCGGTCGCCCCAGACGGAGTTCCAGAGCGCGTGCATTCCACTGCGGTCGAGGGCGAGAAGCTGCGGCATGGTGCGAATGCCCTTGGCGTTGAGACGCGCCTCAGTGCGCGCGCCGACGCCGGGAATGTCGCGCAGATCGATGTGGGCGATGGCGCGGGGAAGCTGCGATGGAAGCAGGCCGATCAGGCCGTCGGGCTTCTGCATGTCGCTTGCGATCTTCGCCAGAAAACGATTCGGCGCAAGGCCAATCGAGCAGCGCAGCGTCTCGCCCACGTCGTCCTTGATGGCCTGCTTGATGGCCAGTGCGATCTGGCGGGCACGGGGTGGTCCCTGCTCGCGTCCCATCAGTTCGCAGACCATCTCGTCGATGGAGGGTGTGTGGGCGACGGGACAGCATCGCTCGACCGCGGCGGTGATGCGGCGCGAGTAGTCGGCGTAGACGCCGTGCTCGCCCATGACGAGGATGATCTCCGGGCAGATGCGCTTGGCCTCGCCGACCAGCGTTCCCGTCTTGATGCCCAGCGCCTTGGCCTCGTAGCTGGCTGCGATGCAGCAGGTGGTGTCGGCCTGTGTGGGAACCACTGCGACGGGACGATTGCGATACTCGGGATGCAACTGCTGCTCGACGGAGGCGAAGAAGCTGTTGAGATCGACGTAGAGACAGGCGAAGCGGTCCGGTGGCATTGCGCCGTCATCTGGTGCAGCATGGTCGGCAGGTAGTGCGATGCGGTCGGATTGGAGTGCGTCGTCCATAAGCCACAATAGTAGTTGTAGTTCAAATTATATTCGCTTTTTATTTGCTATGGGATGGCGGGGCTGCAACAACTGGCCGCGCAGGTGTAAGGTGAAAGGGGTCCGGTGTATGGGATCACTGTAATAGGTAAAAGAATCTGATCCTGATACTGTTGATATTTCTGATTGCTGATTTTCGTTCTCTGCTTCCATGCCCTTGACCGTGCTTATTATCGACGACGAACCGCTGGCCCGACAGGAGCTGCTCTATCTGTTGCAGTCGGTTGAGGGCGTCGAGGTGGTGGCGCAGGGATCGAATGGCATCGAGGCCGTCGAGTTGGTACGCACGCACAAGCCGGACGCGGTCTTTCTGGATGTGCAGATGCCGGGGCTGGATGGCTTCGCCGTGCTGAAGAAGCTGATGGACAAGAAGACCGAGATGCCGCATGTGGTCTTTGCCACGGCGTTTGACCGGTACGCAGTGCGAGCGTTTGAGGTCAACGCGGTGGACTACTTGCTGAAGCCCTTCGACCGCAAACGGGTTCTGCAGACGGTGGAGAAGGTTCGCACGCGGATCGCCAGCAAGTCTAGTCTGGAGATTTCAGCGGGAGAGGCGACGACGACCGACGCGCGGCTGGACGAGCTATTGCGTCTGGTCGAGGAGCGAACGCAGCCTGCCAAGCCTGCATCCAGCAAGGTGATCGTGCGCACGCAGGGACGGCTGCTGCTGGTCGATCAGCGGGAGATCTGTTTTGCCTCGATCGAGGGCGGAGAGATCAGCGTGGTGACGCGCGGGATGGAGGGCCAGTCGAACTGCCGCACATTGGAGGAGCTGATGGACCAACTCGATCCCGATGTGTTCTGGCGAGCGCACCGCTCGTTTGTGGTCAATATTCAACACATCCGCGAGGTGGTGCCGTGGTTCAAATCCAGCTACCAACTGCGCATGGACGACACCAAGAAGACCGAGATTCCCGTCAGCCGCGCCCAGACCAAGCGGCTGAAAGAACTATTCAATCTGTGAGCTGACTGCTGGGAGCTGGCCTAGAACACGCCGCGCTGGCCAAAGCGATAGACCACACCAATCGTTGCAATGGTGGGGTGAACCTTGGTGGAGGCGGTGGGGATCGGCCTCTGGTCCCCGCTCCAGATCTGGTACTGACCATCAATCTTGATTGCGAGTCGGCGGCTCAGGTCGTAGTCGACACCCGCTCCGGGAGAAAGAATGTTGGCGATGGAGATCTGATAGTTCCAGCTTAGAACCCCTGGGGGAGGATCGAGTGGGTAGTCATAACCTGCACCTGGATAGTCCATCTCGCCACGGCCAAACAGGAAGTCGCCGTAGGGATGGACCCGATGGCCGAGGAGAAAATCCACGCGCAGACCGCCGAAGCCGGCCTTCTGGCTAACGACATTTCCCTTGTCTTCGGGATAGAGGCCGCGAACTTCCAGCGTGGGGCGCAGGCCTCGATAAGGCGGGAGAGCGAGATCGATGC
>CAZPZL010000239.1:0-4842 GCA_964590925.1 uncultured Granulicella sp. | reverse complement strand
ATCGCCGAGTACTTCCACAAGATCGTCACCAACCCGACGGTCGCCGCCATGCACGACCGCGCCGCCGCCATGCTGGAACGTTTCGGCGGCAAGGCCGTCCGCCACATGGCTCGCAAAGCGGAAGAGGCCGCAAAAGGACTCATCGGCCCCGGTATGCTCTTCGAGGAGTTCGGCCTCAGCTACTACGGCCCGGTCGACGGTCACAACCTGCCACTACTCATTGAGACCTTCAAGTTCCTCAAGCAGCAGAACAAGCCGGTCGTTCTGCACGCTATCACGCAGAAGGGACGTGGCTTCCAGCCTGCGATGGAGAAGCAGAAAAAGTTCCACGGTCTCGGACCCTATGATCCAGAGACCGGAGCGACCAAGCCCACCGGCCAGAAAACCTACTCCGAGGTCTTCGCCGAAACGCTGGTAAAACTCGCCGACGGCAACGAGAGGATCGTCGCCATCACTGCCGCGATGCCCAGCGGCACCGGCCTCGATCTCTTCCGCCCCAAGCATCCCAATCGCTACTTCGATGTTGGCATCGCCGAAGAGCACGCCGTCATCTTTGCCGCCGGAATGGCCACCAAGGGCTACAAGCCCTTCTGTGCCATCTACTCGACGTTTTTACAGCGCGCGTTTGACCCAATCGTTCACGATGTCTGCCTACAGAATCTCCCCGTCGTCTTCTGCATGGATCGCGGCGGCCTGTCGAGCGACGACGGTCCCACACACCACGGCCTGTTTGACATCAGCTACCTGCGTAGCGTTCCCAACATCGTTCATATGGTTCCCAAGGACGAGATCGAGTTGGCCGATATGATGTACACCGCCATGCTACACGACGGACCGGTCGCCATCCGCTACCCGCGCGGAGCAGCTACAGGCATCGAGATGAAGGCTATCCCGCACGCGCTGGAGATTGGAGTCTCGGAGTTGGTCCGCGACGGCAACGATGTAGCCATCTTCTCGCTCGGAGCCATGCTGCCAGAGGCCACACGCCTGGCCGAGATGCTGGAGCGCGAAGGCTTCTCCACGGCGGTCATCAACGCCCGCTTCGCCAAGCCCATCGACCGCACCGCCGTCGCAGAGTTCGCGCGCCGTACGGGCCTGCTCATCACGATGGAAGACCACGTTCTGGCCGGAGGCTTTGGCTCTGCCGTCCTCGAATCGCTCAACGAGCAGGAGTTGGATATCCCCGTAGTCCGCATCGGCTGGCCCGACCAGTTCATCGAGCACGGCAAGCTGGAATCTCTGCACCAAAAGTATGGCCTCACCGCCGAGGCCGCGCTGGAAAAATCCCGTCCTTACCTCGCCGCCCTAGACACTCGCCGCCTCGCCCTGCGCTAGAAAAACGGTGAGAGGGCCAACCCCTTCTGCGGCTTCTGTGCATGTGTGAACAGCGCAGCATCGTCTGCTCGGCCACGAGTGGTGGGGAATGGTATTCTTGCGACCATGCCTGAATTGCTTCACAACATGCGTGAACTGCTCGACGAAGAGATGCGCGGAGCGACTTCGCCAAGCGGTGCCGCGCAAGCAACGCGGCGACCGCGAAGTGCGCGGCCGCTTGTTCTGTGGGGGCTTATTCTGGCTGCGGGACTGGCACTACGACTATGGTTTCTGCATAACCCCATGCCGTTTGACGACGACACGGATGTATACACGGAACTGGCGCGCAACCTCTTCCAACACGGGGTCTACGGGTTTGGCTACAGTGGCACGATCACTCCCACGCTAATCCGCCTGCCCGGTTACCCGATCTTTCTGGGGGTGATCTTCTCCCTGTTTGGCGTGGAGAATCTGCACGCCGTCCTACTGGTGCAGATCGCGCTGGACCTGCTGGGCTGCTGGCTGATTGCCAGCTTTGTGCGCGAACAAGTTTCGGCGCGCGCAGGCACGGTGGCGCTCGCTCTGGCGGCGCTCTGCCCGTTCACGGCGGCATACTCTGCGATTGCTCTGACTGAATCTCTCAGCGTCTTTGCCGTCTCGCTGGGGCTGTGGTCCACGGGGCGGTTGCTGCGGGCGCAGTCAGTCGGAGTCGTCGATCACGCAGGGATACTTCTGCTCTCGCTTGCCATGACGATGGCGATGCTTCTGCGTCCCGATGGCATGCTGCTGACTGTGGCCACGTCGGCGACAATCCTGTGGTACGCGTGGAGGCAGGACCATGTGCGTGTGGGGTTGAGGACGGCGTTACTGTGCGTCGCTATGGCCGCGCTTGCTCTACTTCCGTGGACGCTGCGCAACTGGCGGACGTTTCATGTAATTCAGCCACTGGCTCCGCGCCGGGTCAACGATCCGGGCGAGTATGTGACCTACGGCTTCTATCGCTGGATGAGTACATGGTCTGTGGACGTGGTGTCGACCGGCAACGTCTTCTGGAAGATGGGAACCGAGGCGATCAACATCGACGATCTTCCGTCGCGAGCCTTCGACTCAGCCGCCGAACGGGCGCAGACCGCAGTGCTGCTGGACCAGTACAACGCTAGCCGGTCGATGCCGCCCGAATTGGACGCGAGGTTCGACGCACTGGCGCAAGCGCGGCAACGAGCGCATCCAGTGCTCTGCCGGGCGTGGGTTCCCGCGCTGCGCGTTGCGGATATGACCCTGCGTCCGCGCACCGAGACGCTGGGATTGGCCGCCGACTGGTGGCACACAGACCTGCATCGCACGGAATCGATGCAGGCCGTCGCTCTGGGAGCATTAAATCTGGCGCTGCTGATCGCCGCTGCGGTCGGTGCAATCAGAATCGGTAGAGGGAGAGCACACACGCCTTGGATCGCGCTGCTCATTCTCTATGGGGGGCTGCGCATAGCTCTGCTCAGTACTTTGGAGAACTCCGAGCCGCGCTATTCGCTGGAGGTCTTCCCCATATTGTTAGCTTCGGCGGCCTGCGCGCTGGCCTGGAGAGACGATGCCACTCGCATGACGGATGTATAGACCACCGCGCCGTTGGCGCTTTCAGTCAACGACAACGGCAAATACCCGCGGTTCTGGAGGATTACATCCCACACACATTTTGTAACAGAATCAAGATTGCAAAAGCTTTATGCGGGTCACCCATCGCGCCACAGGAAAAGAGGTGCCTATTGGCACCTCTTTCTAAGAAACCGCCACAAATATACGTGCTATACGCTGAAGGAAGAGCCACATCCGCAGGTACTCTTTACCGCTGCGTTGTCGAACTTGAAGCCAGCGGCTTCAAGCGTCTCCACATAGTCCACCGTGCAGTTGACCAGATACATCGCAGACGTCGCATCCACGAAGACCTTTATGTCGTCGAACTTGTATACTTTGTCCATCATCCCGCTCTGGTTCTCGAACGACATGGAGTACTGGAAACCGGAACATCCGCCGCCCACCACGCCAATGCGCAGCCCAGTCGGAATCGGATCCTGCGTGGCCATGATCTCGCGCACCTTGGCAACTGCCGCGGGTGTCAAGGTAACCGGCGACTGCGACGTGGAAGCGCCAATTGCGACCTCCGGGGTTGGGGTAACACTTGCAGTGGACATAAGCACTCTCCTTTTGATTCTGCAATCTCAGTATATGCGACCATTCCGGTCGTGGCAAGCGGCCTTGCATGGGGCGAGTAGTTGGAGACCATCTATCCGATTGGATGATGCCAGCCGGCGCACGGATGCAAGTGCTCGCTCACCCGGTCCTTCCGCTGCCAAACCATCGGCTGTATCGCTACGGAAATCGCCATAAAAAAAGCTGTTGAAAGATCCTCTGGCCGGAGTATTATGCCCGCAGCGAGGAGTAATTCGGCTCGCTATCGTCTGTCGACGCGGCTCAGGCTAGTCCGCATCATTCCGTTGTCTCACCCGGCAGGTTGCCCCAACCAGCAAGGGAGTTCGACCATGACAAATGCTATGCCAATTCTGATTATTTTGTGGGCAGTCGTAACGGGCCTGTTTCTGGCCGTTCTCGCATACAATGCCACCATTACACGCTACGAAGAGGATCAGCTCTTTCTGTCCGACATAAATAAAATCGAGCAGGAGCAGCAAAAGGCGATCCTTGACAAGGTTCACTCTATACAGCCCGCGCTTCGTACGCTTGGATCACTCTCCGGGCTATTTGCTCTGGTCATCATTCTCTTCTACACCTGGGACTGCTGGCAGAGGCTCCGCGCGCTGTAGGATGCTGCCGGTCTAAAGGTAGCCCATTCTGCACCGCGCAAACAAAAAGAGCCAGCCTCGAATCGAAGCCAGCCCTTTTTGTTTGACCCATTGCAACCTTATGCGTTGTAGACGCCGGATGCGACCTTGCCTCCGTGCCCGGTCCAGTTGGTGTGGAAAAACTGTCCACGCGGCTTATCGACCCGCTCGTAGGTGTGTGCGCCGAAGAAGTCTCGTTGCGCCTGTAGCAGGTTTGCTGGCAGACTCCCTGTGCGGTAGCCATCGTAGAAGGCCAGCGCGGTAGAGAAGGCTGGTGTCGGGACGCCGATCTCAATCGCGTGCACAATTGCCCTGCGCCAGTTTGCCTGATACCGGAGCAGCGCGCCGGAGAAGAACTCGTCCAGGAGCAAGTTGGCGAGGTCAGGATTCTTGTCGAAGGCTGCCTTGATGTTGCCGAGAAAGACGCTGCGAATGATGCATCCGCCGCGCCACATCAGCGCGATTCCGCCCATGTTGAGGTGCCAGCCCTGCTCCTTTTCGGCCGCGCGCAGCAGCATATATCCCTGTGCGTAGCTGATCATCTTGGAGCAATAGAGGGCCGACCGTACACTCTCGATAAATGCAGCGCGATCGGCCACCGGCTTCTTCTCGCCGGGCCCACTCAGAACCTTCGACGCCGCCACGCGCTCATCCTTCAGCGCCGACAGGCAGCGTGCAAAGACGCTCTCGCCGA
>CAZPZL010000238.1:0-4867 GCA_964590925.1 uncultured Granulicella sp. | reverse complement strand
TATTAAAATATTTTTAGGCCAAAATTGCGCAACGGTAGTGGTCCAACCTCTAACCTGATAATGGTTTACGAGGCAGTGGCTACGTCGTCGTCCGTCAGATCGCTCCAGAGAATCCGCGATCGAGAGTGATATAATTCGCCTCGATAAACTGCCTATTATTTTCAGCCAGATGGCCTACTGAACCGCGCCGCCGTCGCACCCCTTTTCGATCCGCCCCCACGCATACGGCCAATTATGATGGCACCCCGTAGGATGAGCGGCTCTGCCAGTTCATCGGGCCTCGTCCTTGACCCACCTGCTCGACCTCTGCGTCAATCGCATCCGATCCGCCGGCGACAGCCAAGACGCGAGCGGGGGACTACGCCTTCGAGATCAAAGATCTCCGACAGCATTCTGGTTGAATTCGTTCCGACGCGGAGTAGAGCAGACGCAGCGAAGCCCGGCTGGAGGGCCGGGCTCGCGTGGGATTTGCAACAAGTTGCGGATGGCTTAGAAGCGCAGTCCGAACTTTACCGGGATGTAAGTCGTCCGGTTGCTGTTCGCCGGATAGAAATTGCTAGCATTCAATGGAGCCGCAGCGATGTTGGCGCTGGTGATTCCGTAGCGCTGCGAGTTGGGAATGAAGACGTACCGTGCTTCTACATAGAAGCGCTCGTTGGAGAACTTAGAGACTTTGTAGGTAAGGCCGAAGCCGCCATTTACACCGACTGAGTTGCTGGTGTAGTGGTCGAAAGTTGCATTTGCCTCGATCTCCTCGCAATAGGAGTAGCAATACTCTTGGAGTGTGGGAGCAGTGAAGTTAGTAACCTTGTGATAGTAGCCAAAACCAACCACCGCGTATGCGCCCAGCGACCCCTCAGTTGGAAGAGTGAAGGTTGGGTTCAGAGTAAAAGACCAGACGTGATTGCTGCCATCAACTTGAGTGGTGTTGTTGGCTGGGGCCGGCCCCAAGGGGGTGCACAAGCCCGCAGAATACTGGGCCACAGTGCAGTAGTTGTCTATGTACGTCTCATTGCCGAGCGTCTTGCCTTGCAGTCCGAAGTGGTCGTAGTCGAACTGGAAGAGGAGGCCCGCGATTCGATCAAAGTTGCGTCCGAAGCCGAATTGGAGATCGTAGCTGGGCGTCTCGTACTTATGCGTATTGCCGACCGGAGCGGCGAAGCCCATTCCGGCCATGCCGGTGTACTTGTTGGACCCGTCGGCGTTGGTGTTGCTGCTGGCGTAGTGGGGTCGGCCATAGCCACGGCGCGGCGGCGGCTGGGTGCTGTCGAGGAACTTGAAGCTGGAGTCGGTAGCCGCATCGGAGTCCGCCGAGGATGAGCTGCTGCTGGACGAACTGGTGGTCGCCAAGGCGAGGTCTGCCGGAGCGGCTGCGGATGCCAGAAGAACCGGCGCCTGTGCGGTCGATGCGACCGACGGAGACTGCTGCGCCCGCACGATCAGGGCGGTTGCCGCCATCAGGAAGCTGAATGCCAAGCTGCGGCACGCAATACCGAAGAGACTACGGTGGTTGTTCATATCTTTATTGCTCCTCTTTTCAATGCTTGGTCCTACGAGATTTCTAACCCGAACGGGCTGAGATTGTTGCGTCAGGCTATTCAGACCAACTTTATCATCTCACTGAGCCATAAGACGCGATATTGCAAGGTTTGGATCACCTGGAGGGGTAAATTCTTCTCTGGGAAGCCCCGTTCCAGTCGCGCAGCCAACCACCGTTGGCAGTAAGAGCAAGAGTGTGTCAACCTAAAGAGATGGTTCTCAACCCGATACAGATTCGCGTTCTCGGCTCGCTGATGGAGAAAGAGATTGCCACGCCGGAGAACTACCCGCTCTCGCTGAACGCACTGGTTAACGCCTGCAATCAACGGTCGAGCCGTGACCCCGTCCTCGACCTGAGCGAGGATGAGGTGCGACAGGCGCTGCACACGCTGGAAGACTGGAGCCTGACCTCGGTGGTGCGCTCCGCCCGCGTGGCCAAATACGAACACTGCGTTCGCACTGTGCTGAACCTGCGACGGGACGAGACGGCGCTGCTTTGCCTGCTGTTTCTGCGCGGACCACAGACGCCGGGCGAACTGCGCGCGCGGGCCGATAGGCTGTACAGCTTCGACGGTCTGGACGCGGTCGAGAGCGCGTTGGCGCGAATGATTGCCGCCCCCGATGCCACGGACACAGCGGCGTCTGAGACTCGTCCATTGGCGGTAATGCTGCCGCGCCAGCCCGGATCGCGCGAGTCTCGCTACGCGCATCTGCTGGGTGGGCCGGTCGAGGCTGCTGTGCGCGACTCTAGCGCCGATCAGCTCTCGTCGCGCTCGCCAGGCGGAGTTGATCGAGAGACGGACGCTGATGGACGACTTTGCGCGCTGGAGGCCGAGGTTGCGTCGCTCCGCTTAGCCATCGCGCAACTGGAGGCAAGGCTGAACGCTGTGACGACCTCAACCGACGATCAACATACAGAGACGGAGTGCGCTCCCATCCTTCGCAGGGAGACAGAGACGGATGGGGAACCCGACATTTGATTGGACGAAGCTACTAGCGGAGATGAAAGACAATGCCAGCGGAGAAGGTTTGAAGTGTGTGGTTGACGTTGCTGATGCCAGTGAGCTGACCGGTGCCGTATTCAAGGCGCGCGGCAACCTGACGGTTGGCAAACGGAAAGTCCGCGCCGAACTGGGCTTGGTAGGCAAACGAACCGGTGCGAGAGGTGCTGGTTCCGTTGTTGGTGCCGACTCCGCCAACCTCAAACTGGAAGTAAGGGACGACGGGGAGCTGGCTGTCTGAGCCGTCGATGCGGAAGCCGACCAGACCGCCAAGAATCTTGTTGCCGTAGGTGGTGGAGTTGGCGCTGTTGTCGACGATGAGGCGGGCGTCGACACCTAGATGCACCGGGCTGGGCGAGGGGTAGAGGACGTATCCACCAAAGATGCCGCCGAGAGACGTCATGCCTCCGCTTGCGGTGGCAGCGGTGCCGTTGCCTACGCCCAGTCCCGAGTAGTGGCCCGCGTCAAACATAATGTAAGGCGAAAAATATGGGGCGTTGCTGCGGTAGCGAGGGTAGACCGGCGCGGAGCTGGGTGGCTGCTGAGAGTCTGGGCGCTGGCTCTGTGGCGGAGGGTAGGACGGTGGAGGATACGATGGCGGCGGGTAGGTGGGCGGTGGGTAGTATTGCGCGGATGCGGTCATGGCGCTAGCCACGAGGACCAGTGAGAGGCAAAAGAAGTAGGTGAGCCGACGCATGAATGGATTCATTCTTCTGTGCCTCCGGGCAGAGCGACAAACCCTGCTACTGATTAGATGCCTGACGTGCGATAATGACGGCTTCGACAACAAATTGGTTTGGAAGCTGGGCAAGTGGCACAACATGATTACCTAAAGACTTTCCAGCCAGCGATAGCTTTGAACTGAATATACTTAGCGAGTTTCTGCTCAAGTATTTTTAGATTGATTTCAAATTCGTCCCTCGCTTCTACACTTGCGGGAAGCAGAGCCGAAGTATCATCGTTATTGCTTCTCGCTTTTTCATAGAAATAGATTCGAGACCCATTTTGTTGAATTTTCCCGAGTATTTCAAAAATACCGTCCTCTTTATCAAAGAGGAATCGTGATTCACAGTAGGATTTGGTGAACTCGATTGATTTTTTATTTATATTTTCGTGCGTCTCAAGATTTTCGTGCGTCTCAAGAAAAGTTGCTTGATATAGCTCTAATGCTGTTATGTAGACATTGAATCGTTTGTTATACAAATCTAGCTTTACTTTGGCACTTGCGATTTTCATCTGCGAATATACAACGACAAAAGTGGCAATACTTACCACTACCGAACAAATGCTTACGACTATCGCGATCAGGCTCTGGTTCACTTGTGGCCTCTTGCTCGTTGTGGAATATCGTAATGTATTTTTTGGGGCGTTAAGTGATGTTTTGCGGCGGACTAAAGTCTCGCCCTTTCAAAACTTAGGCTTAGCTTATGTAGAAGTTCAGGGCTTTCTTTGGTGGGCGAGTTTCTTTTGGGCGTCGAGAAAGCGGCGCAGGCGGTCGAGGGTGCGGGCCTTGCCGAAGACGACGAGGCTTTCGAGCAAGGGCGGCGTTGCCGTCTTGCCGGTCATGATGGCGCGCAGGAGCATGAAGTTGTCCTTGACCGACCACTCCTTTTCGACACCGAGCTGCTTGAGTGCGACCTCCAAATCTTCAGTGGTGAAGGGCGTGGCTTCGATGGTGGCAAGCTGCTCGGCTGCGAAGGCGAGAGTCTCTTCAAGCGTGTGCTTCTTGGGCAGGAAGACCTCGGGCGCGGGGAGGACTTCGTCGCGGAAGAAGAAGTCGGTCATGTCGCCGAACTGGGCGAGGGTCTCTATGCGCGTCTGCACGAGGGGTGCGATGCGCTGGATGTAGTCGTCGGAGAAGATGGTCGCGCGCAGGGCGGCGAAGAAGGCGTCGGGCGTCAGCGCTCGCAGGTACTCGCCATTGAGCCACTTCAGCTTGGTGAGGTCGAAGACCGGACCGCCGAGCGAGATGCGCTGGAAGTCGTAGCCCTCGATCATCTGCGCGAGCGAGAAGATGTCGCCCTGCTTGACGTTTAGGCCCTTGGAGACGATTTCCTCTTCGGTGGGCTGCGCCATTCCTCCGCCCATTAGGCCGAGGAAGTTGAGCAGCGCCTGCGGCAGGTAGCCGCTCTCGCGGTAGTAGATAAGCGAGACGGGATTCTTGCGCTTGGATATTTTTGATTTGTCCAAATTACGCAGCAGCGGCATGTGCCAGAAGCGCGGCAGCTCCCACCCGAATGCCTTGTAGAGCAGGACGTGCTTGGGCGTGGATGAGATCCACTCCTCGGCGCGGATGACGTCGGTGATGCGCATGAGGTGGTCGTCGA
>CAZPZL010000237.1:0-4918 GCA_964590925.1 uncultured Granulicella sp. | reverse complement strand
GGCGGCTGCAGGTGCTGTTGGATCGCCAGAGAGAGATTCAGCGAGTGAGCTATGCCCGGCATTTGGGCCAGTCGCTGGAGGTGATGGTGGAGAGCCACAACCCCGCGCGCGGGCAGGTGGTGGGTCGCAGCTCACAGAACAAGACGGTGAACTTTACCGTTGCGCAGCCGATTCTTCCGGCGGTTGGAAGCTATCAAATAGTGAGGATCACGCGGACGCATCCCAATAGTCTGGCGGGCGAGGCAGTGTAGTCGGTTGAGTAGGGTGAATCAGCCGGGTTTGCGGAGGTGGGATCATGAAGACGGCGAGCGAACGCGTCGCGACGACGTTGGCGACCAGCGAGGTCGAGATGCAGATTCGCGGGCTGATGATCGACCCGCTGACCAACATGCCCATTGTGGTGCTGAAGGATGTTACCAGCGACACGGTGTTGCCCATCTGGGTGGGAATCTTCGAGGCCAATGCGATCGCTCTGGAGTTGGACAAGACCGCGACGCCGCGTCCGATGACGCATGACTTGATGCGCGATCTGGCGCGCGGGTTGAATGCCGTGGTGCGCAAGGTCGTTGTCTCGGAGATACGCGAGGATACCTACATCGCTGTTATTTGGATGGAACAGCAGGGCGAGACTGTGGCGCTTGACGCACGCCCTTCGGACGCGATCGCTCTGGCTCTGCGTTGGGATTGCCCGATCTACGCCACGCGCACTGTTTTGGAGAGTGCGAAACAGATCTCCGAAGGGCCGCAGAACGCGAGCAGCGAAGAGATGCGGCGCTGGCTAGAAGGTCTAAACGACGACGACATGGGCCGCTATAAAATGTAGATATTAAATCACTTAGTGTTATGTCGGACACTTTGCGTAAATCCTGCTTGACAGTAACAGAGGTGCTGCGCAGGATGGACTAAAAAAGTTCTGCGGGATCTTTGGGACAGCCAGTGAGGGTGTGTAGCAGCGAGTCCCACTTGTCGCCGTACGTGTTCCAGCCTCCTAGATACTTGACGCGTTCGAGGGAGGCGGCGGACATCTGCTGGCGCAGTGTGGGGTCGTCGGCAAACCGTTGTAGGCGGTCGGTGAGTGCGTTGGTGTCGCGGTCGTTGATGATAAAGCCCTCAACGCCATCGCTGAAGAGGCCTTCGGCACCAGTGGCTCGTGTGGCGACGACCGGGCAACCGCAGGCCATCGCTTGTCCCAGCACTAGAGCGAGTCCCTCCTGCACGCTGGCCAGCGTCATAACATGGCTCCGCGACATGCGAGCGGCAAGCTCGGTCTGGGGGATGGCTCCGGTGAAGGTGACTTTCTCGATGGGGAGTTTGTCCAGCAGCGGGCGCATCTGGTTCTGTATGCCGCCGACGACGGTGAGGTGTTTTTTGGGATGGCGCAGGCGGTGGAAGGCCTCCAGCAGGTAGGGTATGCCTTTTTGCAGACTGACGTTGCCAGCGAAGAGAACCTCGAAGCTGTCAGTCGGCGGCGATTCGGCAGGCTTGAAGCGGTCCAGACGAACACCGTAGGGGATGACGTGGACCTTCTTTGCGGGAACGCCCATCTTCACAAACGAATCGCGCGCAATGTTGGAGGGAACCGTAATGGCGTCTGCCAGATTGTAGAGGAGTTCATCGCGACGCAGACCCTCGGGATTGGGTTGAGCGAAGGGGATGTTCCAGCGGCGATGTTCCTCGATGAGTAGCTCGAGCTGATAGCGCATGTGGGTCGAGCCACGGTCGCAGATAAACTTGCCGCCCAGTGCCTGAACCTGAGGTCCGGTGGTGAGGCCAGCGCCAGAGAGTGCGATCAATGCGTCGCAAGACTCGATCTTGTAGCGTGTCCACAGCTCGAAGGCACTGGTATTCCACTCGGTCATCCGGGAGGATATGGCATGTGGGTAGAACGAGGTGCGACCCAGAAGAAAATCGGGGGTCTGAAGATAAGGGAAACAACTGACAAACTGGCGCGGTAGACCTTCTCGTTTTAGCCGCGCCCAGGGAAAAGTGGAGTAGATGCGTCTCAGGTGATTGCGGGCGCGCAACTGATGTGCCAGCTCAAAGTGATGAAAGACACCGAAGGTAATCTGAACGATCTGCATGGAGTTTTATTTGAAGATGATAGCAGAGTAGGAATATTGCCTCAGATATAGGCTAACGGCTTCGGCTTGTATCATTTCGCTGCACTAGGGTGCTATCGCTCGAAGATAATTCGGACCATGGATTCTGCTGCGTGGTCCCAACTCAGGTCGTCGCGGGTGCGATTCACGGCGGCATCGGCCATGGCAAGGTAGCAAGACCAATCTGAGAGCAGAGAACTGATGGCGGCGGCGTATGGCTGTGGGCCAGCCTGCGGCGGAAAGAGCAATCCGGTGACGCCGTCTACGATAACCGAGGGAAGCGCGTGGACGCTACGTGAGACCGGGGGAAGACCAAAAGCCTGCGCTTCCGCAAAGATAATGCCGAAGCACTCAGCCTGTGTGGGGACGATCAGCAGGTGTGAGTGGAGAAAGAGCGCGTGAAGCTGTGCACTCTCTTCCGGCGAGCTGCGGTAAAGCGGCCCGTGAATGCGTACGGCTGGTGAGTCGCCTTCGCTGAGGTGAGCAGGAAGAGACGGACGACAGCCGACAATGTGCAGCGTCGCGTTGACGCCCGCGGTACGCAAGAGCTGGACTATCTCGACGGCCAGTGGGCCGCCCTTTCGCTCCCAATCGCGGCCAACGAATAGGAGGTCTATGCGGTCTTTGGGGCGAGAGCGAATGGTCTGGTACAGATCTTGCGGTGAGAGATCGGGAAACCAGTTTGCGCCCAGGTGAACCTCATGCAAATGACTGCGCTGCTCTGCGGTGGCTTTGCCGTCGAAGTAGAGGCGGGCGGCTTCATCGACCGCCCACTGCGATCCAAAGAATAGGCCGGCGCAGCGTTTTACGGCTGCGGATTCTAGCTGCGCATAGGCCGGCCCGCGTATCAGCATGGGTTCGTAAGCGGCATAGCACTGCTTCCAGGCCAGCCAGGGAGAGTCGCTGAACATCCATGTAGGAACCGAGGTGTGCAGATGGGCGATGCACTGGCTCGATATGGTGAGAACCGCATCGGCACCGCTCTGTTGGATCGCTGCGCCGAGTTCGCGAGCATTGTTGCGCAGCGTGGCATCGGTCATCCAAAGAGGCCAGCGCGGTGGATCTCCGCCCAGAATAAGACGCCGCGCCACATCCAGTGGATTACGACTGGGCCGCGAGGGACGAAAGATGGTCAGTCGGTCAACCTGCTTTTCCAGCGCGGCGCGAAGGGAGAATGGTATTCCACTCCAACTGCGCACATCGAAGGGATCTTCGACCGTGGCTAGAAGAAGATGCTTCGTGCTGGCACGGTTCATGTTCGCAATCCTCCAGAACGTGGCGGGAGAGACAGTTTAGCGCTGGGCCAGCGCGTCCAACGAGGTGTAAAACTCCGGGAAGGAGATGCGCGCCGATTCCGCCCCGTGGATCTCGGTGTCGCTGGTCGCGCGCAGGGCCGCGATACTGAAGGCCATGGCGATGCGGTGGTCGTCGCCAGAGTCGATTGCGGCGCCATGGAGCTGCTGGTTGCCGGGGATCTCAAGGCCGTCACGATTCTCTGTGAAGCGCGCGCCCATGGCGGCGAGGTTCTTCGCTACCAGTGCGATGCGGTCCGATTCCTTGACGCGAAGCTCCTCGGCGTTGCGGATGATGAGGCCACCTACGGTGTAGGGCGCGATGGCAGCCAACACTGGAAGCTCGTCGATGACCTGCGCGGTCAGCGCGCCGCTGATGACATACGGCTCGGTGCTGAGAGCGTCTTTTACGCGATTAATCTGAACAGTGCCGATCATTTCGCCGTGACGTTCCTCGACGGCGAGGACCTTGATCTTGCCTCCCAGAGCAGTGATAACGTCCAGCAGAGCGGAGCGCGTTGGGTTCATGCCCAACGAATCAAGAATCAGATTCGAGTCGGGGAAGAGAAGTGCAGCGCAAAGAAAAAAGGCGGCCGACGAGATGTCACCGGGGACCGTGGCGTCGATGGCGCGGAGGCTTTGGCCGCCCGTGATAGAGAGCTTTGCGGGTTGGTCCGCGTGGGCTTGGTTGCGCGTCAGCGTGGCCCCGAAAGCGCGCAAGGCGTGCTCGGAGTGGTCGCGCGTGAGAATAGATTCGCACAGTGTGGTGGTTCCTCTGGCTTGTAGGCCAGCGAACAAAACCGCTGTCTTAACCTGCGCGGAAGGGATCGGCGTGGTGAAGTCAATGGCCTCCAGCGGACCGCCGTGAATCATGATCGGAGCATGTCCATCCGTTAGCCTAATCTCCCCCCCCATCTGACTGAGAGGTTTGCGGATGCGCTCCATAGGCCGCGCCGTGAGCGAGGCGTCGCCGACCAACGTGAAGGTGTGCGGATGAGCGGCGATGAGGCCTGATAACATGCGCATCGTCGAGCCGGAGTTGCCACAGTCGAGAGCTGTGGAAGGCTGACGAAACTGGCCTGCAGCGCCGGTAACTTCAATGCTGCCATCCTCCCGCCGGACGACCTTCGCTCCCAGTGCTTCCACGCAGGCCAGCGACGAGTGCGGATCGGCTCCGGTCGAGAAGTTCGACAAGCGAGAGGTGCCCTCGGCCAGACCGGCCAGCAGAGCGTAGCGGTGCGAGATGGACTTGTCGCCAGGAACGGTCAGCGAACCGGAGAACGAGCGGGCTGGACGGATGATTTCAGTAGACATTCGTCTTCCAGTGTATCGAATCTTCTCGCACTCAAACTGGCCTGCTGGCGACTTCCGCAGGACGATCACACAAATCTCAGGTGAGCATACGTATTTGGCCTTGGCCAGGAGTTAATTGGTTAGCCATTAGATCGGTTCCCGAATTTATGTAGACCGGATTTTTGTCATTCCGTAGTGAAGCGGAGGAATCTGCTTTATTGTCGTTCGACTACG
>CAZPZL010000236.1:0-4933 GCA_964590925.1 uncultured Granulicella sp. | reverse complement strand
AGGCCGTCGGAGTCGCGACCCGCCTTCAGGCATAGCGCGTCATCGTTGACCTCGATGTCGGCGTGGGAGACGTCGATCAGGCGCGAGGAGTCGATATCGATGCCGTCGGTCGAGGGGCCTTTGCCGTCCTCGTTGTTGCGGATAGTAACGCCATCAACGACGACATCGTGCGAATAGAGGACCTGCATGGTCCAGAAGCCGGATCGCTTCAAGGTCAGCCCGCCGCCGATGCGGACGTTGTAGGAGTTCTGCACGAGGCTGAGGCGGATGCGTTTGGCGTCGTAGTCGGAGGCCCAGCGCAGGCCCTTGGGCTCATATCCTGCGCGCAGATCTTTGTATAGCTTCCACCAGATGGAGCCGTTGCCATCGATGGTGCCTTTGCCTGTGAGGGTGACGTCGTGGGCGTCGCGGATGTTGATGAGGGCTGCTGGCCAGCTCATCTCGATTCCGGCGATGCGGGTGGCGCGCTCAGGAAAATCCTCGATGTGCTGCGAGCCAGTGAGGGTGACGCCTTCGGGAACCTCGAAGGTGACGCCGGACTGGAGGAAGATGGCACCGATCAGATAGATTCCGGGCTTGAAACTGACCGTCTCACCCAGAGGCGCCGCGGTGTCGATGGCCCGCTGTATGGCCGCGGTGTCCAAAGTAGTCCCATCGCCCTTGGCTCCGAAGTCGTTGGCTAGTATGGTCTTATTCGCTGCCTCCGCCAGTGGCGCAGCATGGGCGTAGGGCACGAAGGCCAGCAGAGCGGCTGCCAAGAGCGTGGAGGTGCACGGAAGAGTGAGGCGAGTGGTCGTCCTAGGCATTATTTCGACTCCGGCTTGGCTGTTGGCTTGGCTATTGGCGATTTGGGAGCGGGAACGGATGCATGTTCGTAGTTGGGCTCCATGACGAGATTGATGCTGTTGGTGACGCCGGATGGAATAGGTGCGACCTTGTCGAGGTCCTGCATCTGGAAGCGGTCTCCGTACTTGGCGATAAGCGGCTTGTAGTCTCGTGGCGGAAGAGCCGACCAGGCATTGAGCGCAGTGTTGAAGACGCGCAGTTGGAAGGTGTTCAATCCGGGCCTAAGCAGCTTGCCGATCTCCAATCTGTAGGGCGGATGCCAGAGCGCTCCGGCCGGCTGACCGTTAACCACCAGTAGTGCCGCCTCGTGAAGCGGCGGATCGAAGTTGGCGTGCATTCCGGAGCCTGGACGAGCGGCGGCAGGCTCTGGAATGCCACCATCGATCTCAAAATAAACCGGTCGGTTGCGCTCAGAAATGAATTTGATGTCGTTGGTAAGTCTCAGATCACGGGAGTAGACGGCCTCGCCCGAGTAGTGCAGGGTGGAGGGGTCGGCAATCCAGTCGGTGAGAACCATCTCGTCGACGAATTTGTTGAGCGAGATAAAATTGACCTTCCACGCACTGCCAATGTTGAGGACCATGCCGCGGTCGTCTGGCTGTAGAACCGGTTTGGCGTCGGCCCCTTCTCCGGTTACTGCGGACTTTGCAGCGCGCTTGACTTCGGATGCGGCCTGGGTGGGCTTTTCAGCGAATTGGGCAGCGGACGGCACGTCGCTGAGGACGAAGACGCGCGACTCATAGGGTGCGAGCGTTAGCGGCTGCGCGGCGGACTTGGCAGAAGTTGCTACGGTCGAGTCGGGATTCCACGCCTCGGCGAACTTGTGCGTGGTGGCGAAGGTGGCTGTGGTGTCTACTGGCGTGTTGCCGGTGTTGGTGACGAAGTAGACGTCGGCTGAGGCCAGTTTGCGACGAATAAAGCCGACCTGCGCGCGCGTGGCATCGTCTGTGGCGGCGATCTGGAAGTCGGGCCGGACGGCCTTGGTCAAGGCTGCGGGCAGGCTGGCAACGTCGGCGACGTGAGTGGAATTTTTCTTTGCCGCACTTTTGTCAGACGACGGGCCATCGAGGAAGAGTTTCAAGGTGAGGCGAAGAAACTCAGGGTCGATCTTGCCGTCTTTGGGATCCTGAGATGGGGTTTCTCCGACAGAAACGACGTGACCACCAGCGGACGCGAAAGCATCGATCTTTCGGAGGGTTGCTAGCGGGATGCGTTTTGTGGGCGGGATTACAAGGATCTGGTGGGTGCCGAGGCCGACCTTTTCGATGGCATCGGCGTCGATGAAGTCGACGTTATAGCCCGCAGAGAGGATTGCCGACATCAGTGCTGGAGTGATGAGCCTGGACATGGCTCCTGTGATGGTTGTGTGGGCGGGAGCAAAGCTGGCCCACGCGTCGTCTGTGGGCAGTAGGATGGCGACCTGATTGGCGGGCTGGCCCTGACGCAGCAGTTGGCTGATGCGCGCGATGTAGGCCGTGACGGCGGGCATCACCGGATGCCACGGATTGTGGTCGTTGAAGACGGCGGCGGCGTAGAGGCTCCAACCCGGCTCCGGCACCTCGCCCGCAGGTGCGGAGTAGGGCCAGCCGTGGCAGAAGATCAGGTTTTCTCCGGAGAGGAAGTCGATGTCCACCTCAGCCTTCATATCGAGCGGTGTGGCGCGGAATACGGGTGAGTGCAGCCAGGTGAAGGTCTCGCCGGAAGATACGTTGTGGTTGAAGACATGGTTGGCCGAGGTCGCCCAGCGCAGAGTCGAGAAGGCGCGCCAGGAGGGATTCTCGCCCTCGGCGAGACCGACCAGATTCTGACTGGAGAAGCTGACAGCTGGCTCGCCATAGGTCTGCGAGCGGAACTTGGTGTTATGCGCCGTAGCCCAGTCGTTGATCTGGGTAAGATAGTTCTCGTTGACCAGCTCGGTGAGGGTGCGACCGTAGTCGTGGCGAACGGTCTCGGCGGCGGGAGTACCTCCGGCGACCAGTTCGGGCAAGTGCGGAATCAGGTCATAACCGCGACGTTTCTGGAACTCGGCGGGAAGGCTGGGGGTCCAGTCGGCTCCGAAGGCTTCGAGCGAGTCGGAGAAGATGGCGTAGGGTGGCGTGTTGCCGAAGGCGCTGAGCAGTGGCTCGCCGACCGCGCGCAGGTGAGTGGCGACCGCGTCGTGCGAGAAGGGATCAAGGACATAGCCCTCGGCTCCAACGGCTGCGCGCTTAACCTGCTGTCCGGTGTGGCTGGAGACGAAGAAGAGCGCGACGCGCGGCTTGTCGGAGGGCGTGACGGCGATGCTGTCACCAGAAGCGACGAGTGGCTGCGCGGTGGCCAGATCCCATGTGGGAGGACGCGGGCCTGCGTTGCGACCACGTGCAACATCATCAGCCACCGCTGGCTTGTCTACGGCAGGTTGAACGGCGTTGGCGATGGCGGCGGAGAGGATTGTGTCGCCGACGGCCAGCACCGGCTTGCCGTCGATGCGGAACTTGAGCTTGGACACCTCCTCGAAGGTCTTGCCAGTGGCGAGTGTGGGCACGGAGACGCTGGTGGCTCCGGCGGCAACAGGGACTTCGACGGTGCGCAGGCTTCCGACGGCCTCTGCCAGCGGCGTTGCAGGACCACCGTAGGGCCAGCCGGAGCAAAGAGTTACGTCAATGCGCAGGCCCAGCTTGCGGCCTTCGGCCTGCGCGTAGTTCACGTCGTCCAACATCTCTGGCGAGAGGAAGGTGAGGTTCTTAAGCCCCTTGTCGGGGTCGTCCAGAACTTCCGGGTAGACGAACGCGATCTCTGCACCCTGTATGCCGTCGGCCTTCATCTGCTGCAACTCTAGTAGAATCTCCGACTTGACCACAGCGGGGCCAAACCACCACCATCGGACCATCGGCTTGGCGGCATCCGGTGGATTAACGAAGTCGGCGCGAATAGCCGCAACCGAAGGATCGGGCGCTGACGCAGACTTGACCTTGGTTTGGGCGCTGGAGCTAAGGGTGAGTGCGGCGAGAGCGAGGAGTGCGAGCAGACGCTGGTGCAGATTCATGGAGTTCTCCGACGGGCTGTTTGAAGCTGTTGCTAGATGGTTCATTAATTCCTGTGTTTAGGATACGACTGGCGCTGGCTGGGAGTTTCGCCGACACGCATTAATCCTGCTTGCGGTTACCGGATTGATCAGCGACGGGTGCGTCGAGGATGGGGTGGTCGAGGCCACTGACCTGCGGAACTACTCCCGTCGGCTTGAGGTCGAAGACGACGATCTCGTTGACGCCGACCTTCAGCCACGGGCCAGGAACGTACAACGTGTCCTGCGGACCAACGTTCCAGAAGCGGCCCAGCGCGTGGCCGTTGATCCAGACCATGCCCTTGCCCAGCGCGCGAACGTCGAGGAAGGTATCGCCGGTGGCGGTTAGGTTGAAGTACGCGTGACTGAAGAAAGGCGGATGATCGCTCTCGCAGCCTGTCATGAAGTATTTATGCTGCTCTTCTGGACTCGGTGGAGGCCCTGTCCGAGTGCCATTGCCGCACGAGTTCAGGTTATCAACCGGCACTTCATTAGGTTTCGGAAATGCAGGCAACACCTGTATCGGCAGGGGGTAGATCTCCCAGCCGGTTACGGGTACGCCCGCCAGCGTGACGGACTGAGTGATGCCCTTCTGGTCGCTGCGCATGGCCTTCGAGTAGTTAATGTGCGCGGTGTCTTCGACCAGAATGTCGAGGACGGCGGGCGCAGTGGTGGTAATGGCAAGAGTGGACTGCTTCATGCGGCGGTCGAGCGCGCCGGCCAGCTTGTCGTCGAGATAGACCTGCGCGTAGTCGTGCAGATCAGTCAGGACGAGGTCTCCGGTGACAGCGGCAGGCAGGTGCGCGCGGTAGAGGATATAGCCGTGCGATTGGCCAATAGCCTCCATCGTCAGCGGATTGGCGCTACGGATGGGCTTGGCTGGCAGATTCTTCCACAGCGGTATGGATTCATTGAGTGCGACCGGCGGGATGATGATGACGGGCGCGGCAGCGGGCACCGGGGGCAGGCAACTCTCGTCGCCACAGGGGCTGTACTTGGCGAAGATCTTTCTCAGTTCGAAGAACTTCGGAGTGGGGCGACCGG
>CAZPZL010000235.1:0-4958 GCA_964590925.1 uncultured Granulicella sp. | reverse complement strand
CCAGCTTCAAGATCTTCATGGCTTATCCCAATTCGCTGATGGTCAACGATGCGACGATCTTCAAGCTGATGCAGCGAACGGCCAAGCTGGGCGTGCTGGTTTGCGTTCATGCGGAGAATGGTTCGGTGATTGATGTCATTGTTGAGCAGGCGCTGGCGGCAGGAAAGATCGGGCCGCTGCATCATGCCTTGACGCGGCCTGTGCTGGCGGAGGCCGAGGCGGTGCATCGCGTGGTGGCGATCAGCGAGATGGCTGGCGGCACCGAGATGGCAGGTGGAGCGCCGGTTTACATTGTGCATGTATCGTGCGAGGAGGCGATGCGCGAGGTTGCGGCGGCGCGTGCGCGCGGGCTTGATGTTACGGCGGAGACATGCATTCAGTACCTAGTGTTGTCGATAGAGGACGACATGGGTAAGCCCGGATTCGAGGATGCGAAGCTGGTGTTTACACCACCCTTGCGCGAACGAAAGAATCAGGTACCACTGTGGGATGCGCTAAAGAGCGATGTGTTGCAAGTAGTCTCGACCGACCACTGTCCGTTTCGGTTCGCTGACCAGAAAACGATGGGCATCGGGAACTTCACCAAGATTCCCAACGGCGGCCCTGGGATCGAGAACCGGATGCAGTTGACATTTCATCATGGCGTAAATGCTGGGCGTATCTCGCTGGAGCGGTTTGTAGAGGTGACGGCGGAGAGACCGGCGAAGATCTTCGGGATGTATCCGCGCAAAGGGATTATTGCCGCCGGTTCTGACGCGGATATTGTGCTGTGGGACCCGGCAGCGAAGTATACGATCAAAGCAGCAACGCAAAGCATGAACACCGACTACTCCATCTACGAGGGCTTTGAGGGGACGGGCAACGTACGCGCGGTCTACTCGCGCGGCGAGCGCGTGGTGGAGGGCGGACAGTTTATCGGGCGCGTGGGACGGGGTGTATATCTGCGGCGTGAGGTTGCCGCGCGATGACGCATTACGTCGAAGGTCCAACCAGCTTGACCGATGCCTATGGCCTGCGCGCCGCGCCGGAACTGTACAACGCAGATCTAGCACCGACAACACCCGAACAGCGAACATGGGGAATGTACAACTACATTGCGTTGTGGTTCTCAATGTCGATGGAGATTACGACATACATGTTGGCGTCGAGCCTGATTGCAGGCGGGATGAACTGGAAGCAAGCGGTAATGACGGTGCTTGCGGGCAACCTGATCGTGCTGATCCCAATGCTGCTGAACGCGCACGCTGGGGCGAAGTATGGGATTCCCTTTCCGGTCTTTGTGCGCGCATCGTTCGGCGTGCGGGGCGCCAACATTCCGGCAATGCTACGCGCACTGGTGGCCTGCGGATGGTTCGGAATTCAGTCGTGGATCGGCGGGCAGGCGATCTACGCAATGCTGAAGGTGCTATGGCCCGCTTTGGCGGCGATGCCCTGGGTGCTGGGTGTGTGCTTCGTGGGATTCTGGCTGCTGAATATGGCTGTGGTGTGGCGCGGAGTTGAATCGATCCGGTTCTTGCAGAGTTTCAGCGCGCCATTCTTGCTGGTGATGTCTCTAGTGCTGCTCGCGTTTATGACCCATCGCGCAGGTGGCTTTGGTCCAATGCTGCACTCTCCGAGCCAGTTCCAGACTCCAGCCAGCTTCTGGCATTTCTTCTTCCTCTCACTGACCGGAATGGTGGGCTACTGGGCGACACTGTCGCTGAATATACCCGACTTCACGCGCTATGCTAAGTCACAAGGCGCGCAGATGGTGGGACAGGCGCTGGGTTTGCCGGTAGCAATGACGCTATACACGTTCATCGGCATCGCTTGTACATCGGCATCGACGGTAATCTTTGGCCATGCGATATGGAATCCGATTACGCTGCTTGGATTGTTTCATCAGCCGCTTATCGCCTTTCTAGCGCTGATTAGTATTTTAATTGCTACGCTGAACATCAACATTGGAGCCAATGTGGTGAGTCCGTCGAATGATTTTTCTCACCTTGCGCCGCAGTTTATCAGCTTCCGCACCGGCGGAATGATTACGGGTTTTATAGGGTTGGGTATGATGCCGTGGCGGCTGGTGGCCAGCCATACGGATTACATACAGTGGTTGGTGAGCTACTCGGGACTGCTTGGGCCAGTGGCGGGAATAATGATTGCCGACTACTTTTTTCTGCGCAGCACACGACTGGATACAGAGTCGTTGTACAAGCACGAAGGGCCATATGTATATAGCAAGGGATTCAATTTACGCGCGATGCTTGCGCTGATTGCGGGCGTAGCGGCAGCTCTGATCGGGCTGGTGATTCCCGAGCTGCGCGAGCTTTATAACTACGCGTGGTTTGTCGGATTCGGCGTGGCAGCGGTGCTGTATATCGCGCTAATGGGTTCTGCCCCGAGAGTAGGCGGAGCGACACCACTGGCGCAGCGGATTCCGGTCAGCGGGCTGAAGAAAGGTCTCGACCCGGCGCTGGGCAACAGCGCAAAGAGTTTGCGCTGAGTCAATTTCCGCATTGCGGCGAGGGCAGGCTGTGAGAAAATTACAGCCATGACTACAGTGAATCTGTCTTGTGTGCCGTTGAATGATCGTCCTTCGTGGAAGGCTCTGGAGAGCCACTTTCAAACGATCAAGCAAACACATCTGCGTGAGTTGTTTGCGAATGATCCGACGCGTGGAGAGCGTCTGACGGTCGAGGCTGCAGGCCTCTTCCTCGACTACTCGAAGAATCGCGCGACCGACGAGACGCTGGATCTGCTGGTTCAGCTCGCCGACGAGTCTGGGCTGCGCACCAAGATCGAGGCAATGTTTCGCGGCGATAAGATCAACCTGACGGAGAATCGCGCCGTGCTGCACGTCGCCTTGCGCGCGCCCAAGAGCGAGCGGATTCTGGTCGACGGCGAAGACGTAATCCCCGGCGTTCATGCGGTGCTGGACAAGATGGCTGCATTTGCCGAGCGCGTGCGCTCTGGCGAGTGGAAGGGCCACACCGGCAAGCGCATTCGCAACGTCATCAACATCGGTATCGGCGGATCCGACCTCGGCCCGGTGATGGCGTACGAGGCGCTGAAACACTACAGTCAGCGCGACCTGACCTTCCGCTTCGTCTCCAACGTCGATGGCACAGACTTTGTCGAGGCGGTCGCAGACCTGAGCGCAGACGAAACCCTCTTTCTGGTCGCGTCGAAGACCTTCACCACGCAGGAGACGATGGCCAATGCCAACTCGGCGCGCGAGTGGCTGCTGGCAGGTGTGCGCGATGAGAGCGCGGTGGCAAAACATTTTGTAGCGATCTCGACCAACGCCAAGCTGGTCGCGGCATTTGGTATCGACACCGAGAACATGTTCGGCTTCTGGGACTGGGTCGGCGGGCGCTACTCGATGGACTCGGCGATTGGGCTATCGACGATGATTGTCATTGGACCGGATAACTTTCGCGCCATGCTGGCGGGCTTCCACGCCATGGACGAGCACTTCCGCACTGCGCCATTCGAGCGGAATCTACCAGTTCTGCTGGGCCTGCTGACGCTGTGGTACACCGACTTTTTCGACGCGCAGACAGTGGCTGTGCTGCCGTATGAACAGTACCTGAAGCGCTTCCCTGCTTACCTGCAACAGTTGACGATGGAGTCGAACGGAAAGCATGTGACGCTGGACGGCGTGGAGGTTGCAACTGAGACCGGGCCGGTCTACTGGGGCGAGCCAGGCACCAATGGGCAACACTCCTTCTATCAGTTAATCCATCAGGGAACTCGGCTGATTCCCTGTGATTTCATTGGCTTTTCCAAGAGTCTGAACCCGCTGGGACGGCACCACGACATGCTGATGGCGAACGTCTTCGCGCAGGCTGAGGCGCTCGCCTTCGGCAAGACTGCCGCGCAGGTGACCGCCGAGAGAACACCTGGATGGCTAGTGCCACACCGAGTCTTCGAGGGCAATCGTCCGTCGAATACGATCTTGGCCGACGCGCTGACGCCGCAGATTCTTGGCTCACTGGTCGCGCTTTATGAGCACTCGGTGTTTACCCAGGGAGCGATCTGGAACATCAACCCATTCGACCAGTGGGGCGTCGAACTCGGCAAGGCTCTCGCCACAAAGATTCTGGGCGAATTGGAGAGCGCGAGCGAGACGGAGATGACCCATGATTCCTCCACAACCAACCTAATCCACCGCTACCGCGCCAGTAAACAATCATGAAAGACCGCGCCCTTTTATTAGGGCATTTTCACTATAGCTATAAAGTCAGTAGGATTGTCTTTCTGCCCCTGAGCGAAGCGAATAGGGGATGATCCCCGCATTTTGCTCGCAGCGCGGTAGATAACACTAACGCTGAAATGCTCTAGCAGTATTGCCCACTCTCTATGGGGGATTTTTGTATGGCGCAATTTCGGCCACAAAGGATGAAGTGATGAATCGGGATCGAATGAGCGGCGTGTTGTTGCATGTGACCAGTCTGCCCTCGCAGGGCGGCGTGGGAGACTTCGGTCCAGCGGCCTACACCTTCGTCGATTTTCTGGCGGCATCCAAGCAACGGCTCTGGCAGGTGTTGCCGCTAAATCCTCCAGGCTTTGGCTGCTCTCCCTACTCAGCCGTCTCGGCCTTTGCGGGCAATCCCGCGCTGATCTCGCTGGATCGGCTCGTCGACGAAGGTTGGATCGCACGAGAGCGAGTGGACGCGTTCTACGCCAGCGGGCAACCGACGACTTTGGAAGCGGCGGTTGCCCGCAAGCTCCCCGTGATCGAAGAGGCGGCTGCAAACTTTCTCGACCACGTCAGCGATGAAGTACGCGCCCAATTCCAGAACTTCTGCCAGGAGAACTCGAGCTGGCTGCCCGACTACGCCAACTTCAACGTTCTGCGACGCCGGTTTTTCAACGGAGAGACTTGGATCCAGTGGCCCGAGCGCTACGCTCAACGCCACCCCGACGCAATGACCGAGCTACTCGCCACGAGCGCTCGCGAGCTGGCCATCGAA
>CAZPZL010000234.1:0-4963 GCA_964590925.1 uncultured Granulicella sp. | reverse complement strand
CGCGCGCCCAACTCATAATCGTCGGCCAGGTAATCCGCCACCGCGAGTAAGCCTCCAGCCCTTTCCAATGCCTCACGCCGCAGCGCGAGCGTCGAGCCAAGCCCGTAATGCAGGCCGCCCTCGATCATCTTCGATAGCAGCACGCCGGCCTGAAAATCCGTCGCAATCCCCAGCGCCTCCAGCCGCGAAGGCAGCGTGCCATGCGCTCGCCCGCGATAAAGTGTGGTCACCAGCCCCACAGCCTTTTGCGCTTTCGTGTCGCTCTGCGGCGCCGCCTCGAAGCAGCCCATCACCCGTTCAAGGTAGCGCGGCCCCACTGTAATGTCGGAATCGTTGATGAGCAGGAAATCATACTTTGCGTGTTTGGCAAGCTGCGCCAACGTGCTCACCTTTCCGTTGGTGCCAAGCCGCTCTGGGCACTCCACCAGATGAATCGCCCGCTCAGGAAACTCTGCCTGCAGCCGCTCCACAAGCACGACAGCCGCATCATCGCGCGATGCCACTCCAAACAACATCTCGAATTCGCCCGCGTAGTTCTGCCGGCAATGGCTGCGGAATGCCTCCAGCATGCCGGGGTCGGGTCCCTTGAGAGATTTCAGAATGCTTACTCCGGGAGCGAACTGCGCATGAGGTGTACGTCGCTGATGCAGAAATACTCGCGCCGCAATCAGCGCAGCAAGAAAGTATCCTATTCCGGCCACGGCCAGCGCCGTAGTCGCCAACTCCACGGCATGCGCCAATGCGTGCGGCATCACAAGCGCAAGAATACAGCCTCTAGCCGCTAGCTTCTAGCCACCAGCTTCCGCAACACAACCCCTCTAAGAGGATTTAAATTTGCCGGGAAACTTCAGAACCCGACGAAACATCAAGAGGCCAGAGACCCACAAATGAAGCTAGTAGCTAGAGGCCAGGAGCCGGCAGGTGCTTTATTCGTATCGCAGCGCCTCAATCGGATCCAGGTTCGCCGCCTTCCAAGCCGGGTAGATCCCGAATACCAGTCCAATCGCGCAGGAGGCGCCGAATCCAATCAGCACCCACGTTGTCGAAAGTGTGGCCGGCAAACCGATTGGCAGAAAATACACGATCCACGTAATCACCGCGCCCAGCAAAATTCCCATGGCTCCGCCGACTGAGCACAGCGTCACTGCTTCCATCGTGAACTGTGTCATGATCGTTCGCCTGGTGGCGCCGATGGCCTTGCGCACGCCAATCTCTCGCGTTCGCTCTGTCACGCTCACCAGCATAATGTTCATCACGCCTACGCCGCCCACCATCAACCCCACGCTTGAAACGGCAATCATGAAGATGACAAGTCCGCTGGTGAGCTGATCCCAGAGCCTCGTCAGCGAATCGGGCCCGAAGATCTCGAAATCGTCGTCCTTCTCTACGCGCACCTTGCGGCGAATGCGCAGCAACTCGCGAATCTCCTCCTCCACCAGCGCCTTGTTCTTCGGGTCATCGTACTTCACGATGAGATTTAGGTCCTTGATCTCCGGGTGCAGGTTGTGGAACGTGCCCCACGGGAAAAAGATAACGTTGTCCCGCGGATTCCTGCCGCTGCCGAAAGGCTGTTTACGTTTGTCGAGCACTCCGATCACGGTGTAAAGCCCCGACTCGATTGCTACTTCCTTGCCCACCGCCAGCTGGTCGCCGAATAGCTGCTCCCATGTGTCGTGGCCCAGCACAACAACATGCGCCGCACGCGCGTCTTCGGCGTCGGTGTACATGCGGCCTTGAATCAGCGTAAGTTCGGTTACGTCCATCACCTCGGGAAAATCACCGGCCAGGATCGTCCCGGCAACCTTGTTACCGTTATATCTCGCGCTTACGTCACCCAGTTGGAAGCTCTTGATGTAATCACCCTCGGCATCGGTGGTGATCACATGCGGCAATGAGCGGAGCGCAAGCGCGTCATCGGCGGTCAGGTATTTTCGCGCCAGCATTTCCGCGGTTGGTCGCACGCCGATAAACGGCAGGCGCCCGATCCAATAGACGTTGGATCCGAGCGAGTCGATAAAACCCGACACTCGATTATTGATTCCGTTGACGACAGACGAGATGGCAATGACCGTGGAGACACCGATCACGATACCGAGAATTGTCAGTCCCGACCGCAGCTTGTTCGTGCGCAGCGTGTCCATCGCCATCTTCACGGATTCGCCGGTTTGTCCGCCACTCGCCATAATTCAGTTCTCAGTTCAGATGAACTGCTCTTACAATTCCGCTCTTAACGCAACCACCGGATCCAGTTTTGCTGCCTTGCTCGCCGGATATACGCCGAAGAAGATACCCACCGAGCCGGCCAGAAAAAGCCCCAGAAAAATGGCCCACAGCGGCACGCTCGTCGGGAACCCAACCACAATCGTGATCAATTTTCCCACCAGAATTCCGCACATCACACCGATGGCCCCGCCAGCCACCGCCATGGTTGCGCTCTCAATCAGGAATTGCATCAGCACATCGCGTTGCTTCGCGCCCAAAGCCTTGCGCACCCCAATTTCGCGCGTCCGCTCCGTCACGCTCACCAGCATGATGTTCATGATCACTACGCCGCCCACCACAAGCGAGATTGACGCCAGCCCCAGCACCACTCCGGCGAACAGCGAGCTGATCTGCTTCCAGATATCGAGAAACGTGTCGTTCGTCGTGATCTCGAAATCGTCATCGGTCCCTGGAGCATTGTGCCGACGGGTGCGCATCATCACCCGCACCTGGTCCTTGGCCTGCTCCATGGCCCCCGCCCCGCCGGCCACGCGCGCGTAGATGTCCAACGAGTCGTTGTATCCGCCCACTTGCTGATACGCACTCATCGGCACGGCCACCCAGTTATCCTGCGACTGCCCCAGAGTCTTTCCTTGTCGCTCGGCCACGCCCACAATTGTGTAGGGATTCCCGTCCACGCGAATTTCCTTAC
Organism: uncultured Granulicella sp.; assembly: GCA_964590925.1. Taxonomy (GTDB): domain Bacteria; phylum Acidobacteriota; class Terriglobia; order Terriglobales; family Acidobacteriaceae; genus Edaphobacter. Next base: position 2,049 of record CAZPZL010000234.1, on the reverse strand, counting down.
CGATCGGATCGCCATCGCCCAGCAGGTTGTCCACAATGTCGTATCCCACGATCGCGTCGTGCGTGGCATGCTCGTCGTCGGCCGGAGTAAACCCGCGCCCAATCGCAATGTCGATGTTATTCAGCGCCAGCATCTGCCAGGTGTAGGCGCGCTCTTCGGTGTTGTTGCTCGAGTGACCGTTGTAAACAACATTTGTCGACTTCGAAAACATCACGCCCACGTCGCTGCATGCCGTGCAGTTGTCGCGGACGGCCTCGTAGTCCTCGTAGCGAATTACCTTGCGCCTGTGATAGCGGAAGTAGTCTTCGGGGCCGAAGATCACGCTCGCCATTCGCGTCACGGTAAACACGTCGGCGCCATAGCCTGAGAGCTTGGTGCCGACATAGCGGTTGGCTCCGTTCACCAGCGTGATCACCATGATCACTGAAGCCACGCCCATCACCACGCCGATCAGCGTCAGAATGGTCCGCAGCTTGTTGCCCCACAGCGACTGGAGCGCGAGTTTAAAGGCCTCTCGGAGTGGCATTTGATCCTGCCTTCATGATACGCACCGCGCCTTCCCTTCGTTCCCGCGCGGCGTCAGCCACAAGCCTTTCAGTCTGGAAGCGGGTTCGGGTCTCTAGTTCCGAGACTCTCAGCCCCTCGTCTCCAGTCCCGTAGGCCCTGCCTTCTCGTTCCCTGTCCCTCTCACCGTCCGGAGCTGCCGAAACCCTTTGCCGCCCGCTCCGACACTTCCAGTGCTTCCACCTCTTCCACCGGGCCCGTGAGCACCGGAACGGGAACCATCTGCGCAATCTTCTCGCCGGCCTTCAGCTCCACCGCCGCCTCGCCCAGGTTTGTCATTAGCACCAGAATCTCGCCCCGGTATCCGGCGTCGATCACGCCGCCAGTCGTCGCAATCCCACGCGCCGCCATCGACGAGCGATCCCTCACCAGCAGCCCAAGCGGCCTGCCCGTCTCCGGATCCCGAGCCTCGACGGCGATTCCCGTTCTCACTTTAACCGTCTGGCGCGCACCAAGCTGCACGCCTTCCAGGGCGAACACGTCATATCCCAAGTCCTCGCCCGCATGCGCCACCTCCGGCAGCCGCGCGCCCGCCTCCAACCGCTTCACTCGCAACATGTGTCGATGCTATCGCACAGGTCAGGCGACTGAATCCCCAAGAAGATGCGCCGCAATATCGTCACAACGACTGTTCCGGCGACCACAGTGGTGTCTTGAAACTGATTCCGCAGTTCCGGGCCGTGAAACCGCAATTTCAAGTTTCGTCCGCGATTCCCACAGGTTACTTACAGATTATGGGTAACCCCTTCGTAACGTTGAAGCATCGAATCATACGGAGCACACTGTACGTAGAGTTTCCCCGGCCGTTGATTTCGAAATTACAAAAAGCCTTGCAATACGTGATTGCTGCTCGCAGCGAGCCAAATAGGCTGATTCGCCCCACATCAGAACAATAAAAACAATTGCGTGGGCTGCGGCTGCGGCGTGTGCATAGTGTTGCGGGTGCCGAATGGATACCGATGAAAACCGTTGTCTTTGCCGAACAGTTCAGGAGCGGCAGCTGGAATGTCTGGGAGCATGCTTGCACCCGAAATGAGGTCGAAGCCGTTTTCGATTCTGCCTTCGATAGGGCACATCAGCGCTCTGCGCATGGGCAGCCGGTTCACAACGACTTCCTCGAAGGCGCGCGTTCCATCTTCAATGTCGCGCTTGGCACGGCGGAGAGCCCGAGAGATGGGGATACCCGGGTTTATTGCGTCTGCATGGGCCAGGTCGTGATTGGAGTCTACGAGAAGGTCCGCAGATACTCTCAAAGAGTGATGGAAAATCACGACTTCGTCGGAGTTGAGTTGAAGAAATCTGCTTAACTCCGTCAGGCACGTACAACGCCACGCTCTGCTGCGCGGCGCCCTCCTCTGCATCTGTCAAAAAGGGTCCCCAGGCTAGCTGCTCCTCTTGAACCACTCAAGAGCGCGACAAAGCCCCGTCCGAATATGACAAGTGCCTCGATCGACGAGGAAGTTGTGCGCGCTGTTCGGGGCTGGC
>CAZPZL010000233.1:0-4977 GCA_964590925.1 uncultured Granulicella sp. | reverse complement strand
TCCACTTTGGCCTGATAGCAGGCCGGATCGGTGCATTATGTGGAATCTGGGCAAAAGGCAAGTCATTCCTGTTGGCCCGTCGTCGCCGCGCGGACCGCGTTACCCAACGCTCTGAAGCGGGATTACAATTGAGTGCACGATAACCGTCAAGGTTGAAACTGCTCCCGGTAATCCGCCCGTCCGAGCGTTGCGGGTGTGAAAGCGACTGTAATATTAAGCGCTTTCAATCTGTGAGCAAGGAGCTTGGAACGTGATTCGCAAGTCGTCTTTATGCATTTGCCTTTTGCTCAGCGCGGCAATCGCCGCGGTGGGACAGAGCAGGCGCGAAAACCTGAAGAAGTGCGTGTCATCGGATCCGGACTCCGCCATCGCCGGATGCACGGCGCTCATCCAGTCAGGCCGGGAATCAACCGACAACCTAGCCGGGGCTTACAGAAAGCGCGCCAGCGCTTACATGCGCAAAAGTGATTACGACCACGCCATCCAAGACTATGACGATTTGATCCGCCTGAACCCGAAAAACGCTCCCGCGTACGCCGAACGCGGGAGCGCTCAATTCTACAAGGGTGATTACGACCGCGCGATCCAGGACTACGATGATGCCATCCGCCTGGACCCGAAGGAATCGCATGCATATGATGGCCGCGGCGGCGCCTACTTCCTCAAGCGCGATCGCGACCGCGCCATCCAAGATTTCAACGAAGCGATTCGCTTGAACCCGAATGACGCAATTGCCTACTCCAGCCGGGGCGTCGCGTACTTGGACATGGGCGATTACAACCGTGCGATCCAGGATTATGGTGATGCGATCCGCGTGAGCCCGAAGTACGGGTACGGCTACTACAACCGCGGCAATGCCTACATCGACATCGGCGACTACGACCGGGCGATCAAGGATCTTAACGAAGCGATTCACCTGAACCCGAACTTTGCAGACGCCTACTATAACCGCGGGGTCGCCTACCTTTTCCAGTCCAACCTGACCGCGGCTATGACGGACTTTGAGCACGTGATTTCCGCCGAGCCGTCCTCGACCATGGCCGTTTACTCAGCGCTGATGCTGCACGTGGCAATGAAGCGACAAGGGCACGACGATGCGCAGCAGCTTGCCCCGGTGGTGGCGACCGCAGACCTGTCGAAGTGGCCTGGACCGCTTCTGAAGATTGACCTGGGACAGGTGACGACCGATAAGGTACTGGCGGACGCCGCCAATGCCGACGCCAATACGCGGAAGCGGCAGGAATGCGAAGCAAATTACTTCGCCGGCGAGGACGCGCTACTGAATAACCAACAGACGGCGGCACTGGAGCGCCTCACGGCCGCTCGGGATGGCTGCCCGAAGGGGAACATTGGGTTCGCCGAGGCGCTGGCGGAACTGAGGCGGATGGGCGCGTCCGCCATTCCGCCTAAATAGGTGCTCGGAGCTGCAATCTGGCCAAGCGTGAATGTCTAGACATCAACGAGCATTTTGGGAACTGTTGGTCTAACAGCCGTGATGTGCACCAACTCAGCACCGATCTGCCTCGGCGTCGGGCCCGCCGGAGTGGGCACATCGGATAGTTTCGACAAGAGTCTTTCGTAGGCAGCAACGCCTTCGTCGACGGCTGCCTGCTCAGCCTCGCCAAGCGGAATCTCCTGGAGCATTCGGAGAAGATTAGTTTTCCCTTCCAGCAACAAGGCCTCAGTGGACTTCTTCGGCATATAGAAATCGCACTTCGCACAAGCCATGCGATGCTGGCACTGATCAAAGAAATCATAGGTGCAGTAGCCGTGGCCGAGATCGTAGAACTTCCATGGCTCAGTTGCGGCGCGCCCGCTTCGAACCACTTCCTGATCGACGAGGACTTCGATGGCTCGCAGGTTGCGTGCGAAATACCCGGCATCTGCGTAAGACTTAGCAACTTTCAATGGAGTGATCTTGGCGTAATGCTGAGTCGAGTGAGGACTTGAATGTCCTAGCCACTGCTGCAACTCGAACAACGTCATCGGCTCTCGCGCGTTGTAGAGCTGGGAGGCAATCGTTGAACGGGCGCGATGAGAGGTGAAGTTGCCGCGTACGTCCGCGGTTGGAACACCGGCCTTACTGCATAATGCGGGAATCAGCCTCTCGTTCAAATAGGATGTTCCGACGCTGGTAAGTCGCATCAGAAACAGGAAATCGACCAGTTCACCGGTCTTCGGGTCGGGAAGTTTTACTCCCAAAGGCCGGACTCTCTCCCAAGTGGAGATCGCCTCGCCGACAATGCGATCTACAGGCTTGGTAAAGGAGGTGCTGGTCTTGTTCACCGGAACGTCGAGCATGCAAACGGCGTCGCCTGGCAGAGTATCTCCCGTACTCGGAACTGTGACATCATCCTTCTGCCATCGAATGCAGCCGACACGCAGGCGGAGAATTTCGTTGTTGCGGAGGCCGGCAAAGAGCCAGGTCAGAGCGAGTGCTCTGCACATCTCTACGGGGTAGGCGTGAGGGCGGCTGGTGCCGCGTTTACCGGGCCCCATCCTTGGAAGATCGTTGGCCGTGAGGTTCAGACCGGCCCACACCAACTTGGCCCAGATGTCATCGGCAATGGCACGCGGGTTCGGTCCAATGAGAGCAAGCAGGCTTTTTGGCGTCCTGAGGCTACTCGAAGGATCGAACCGACGCGGAATCAGATCCCACTCCTGCAGATCGCGAAAGAAGATGCGAAGAATGGATATGCGCTCGGCCCTGGTGCTTGGGGCGAGCACCTTGCCACGGCTTTTCACATGGGCGGGGTTGGGACTACACCAGTCTCCACCATGCCACTGACAGATGACGGAAACGGCGTGGCCGGCCAGATCACGCGTCCAATCGGCGGGAGAGTCGATATCAGGACGCGCATGGTTGAGCCACCGGCCGACGTTGAGCAAAAAATAGTAGCTCTTGTTCCTGTGCGAAGTCACGGCGGTGGAACGCTCGTACCAGAGACCACAGAGCCGAGCCCACTCGGCAGAGACACCGATGATTAGAGAAGGCGAGCGGTGTTTACTGCGAGGGGGACGCTCAATCTTCAGCGCCTCCGGGATAGCCCCCATGCTGGCCAAAACACGCGATAGAGCAACCTTGCGATAGCTGCCTGTACGAGGGGGATGCCGGTCAACGACTGCTTGGAGCTGATCGACGGTGAGTTGGTGTAGATGCGGCGAGCGCACATAAAGCAGAGCTTCGTAGAGCGTTTTCAGGATGGCGTTCTGAGTCCCTATTTTGTAACCCCACTCCACGAGCACTTTCCGAACTCGTTGGGCAATGATATCTACGTACTCGCGGCCAAAGACCTTCCGAGCAAGACACAAGTAGATGATCTGATCGTTCTCGATTCGATGCAGGTCAGCGAACCCACAAAGTAGGTACGCGATCGCCAGGATATGCTGACGTACGAGTTTCTGTCGACGGATCGAATCGATCCACTCGTCGGCGCTCCATGCCCAGAAGGACAGTCGCCGCTCCTCCATCTCGCGCAATAGAAACTCAAGTGTGTACTTCCGATGTAGGGTGATGATGCCGGTGTAATCCAAGGCATCGTTTAGGGGGCACACTAGTCTGTCCAGTTCGGTACCGAAATCCATACGACGGCCATACGGATGGAATCGGTATGCCTCCGCAGACCGAGAAAGCCAAGCTTCTTCGATGGCGGTGAGCGATCCGTTTCGATCATAACGACTGAGATCGACCGGCCAGATCCAGGGGCCATCGTCTGCCTTCTTCGGTTCCTGCTTCTCCGGTCCCCACAGTCCGCGTGCAGCGCGCTGATGATACTGCGCCTTCTCTTCCGCAGACAAAGATGCTGCCCACTGTCCGATGTTGTTAGGCCATGGCTCGCCGTTTTTCCTAGCACCTCGCTTCTTCTTGATCTTCATATATTCATCTCCGCGAGCATCTGGGTGCGACGCGCGTGTATCTGAGCCATGCCTGCCGCCAGCTTCGCGGAGAGGTCACGGCCGCTGAGGTGGATGTAGAGCAATGTGGTCTGAATACTCCGGTGGCCAGCAAATGTTGCGATCTCGTGTATGTCCCAGCCTGCCCGGGCAAGGTCCGTTAAACAGAGGTGACGGAGCGTGTGCGTGCTGAATCGCTCGACGCCGGCGCGTCTTGCGACTTCGAGGACGACCTTAGACCAGCTCCAGATGGAGATCGGTTCGGAATAGTTGCGGCGGGACTCAGACAGAAACAGTGGGCCGCGCTTCTGCCCTAGCGTGCGACGATGCTGGAGATAATGAGCGAGGAGTTCACTGCTGGACGCTGAATATGGAATTATTCGCTCCCTTCGCCCCTTCGTTGTCTCCGCGCGAACCCTGAGCGTACGACGCGATGGATCGATGTCGTCGCTGCGCAGGCTGCAGAGTTCCTCTCGCCGGAGTCCAGCATCGTAAGCAAAGGCGAGCATAACCCGGTTACGAATCGGCTCCTGGCGAGCCGCAGCAAGAACTTGGTGCCAGTCTTCTTCGTTGGGAATCCACGGCAACTTCTGGTGCCGGGTGATCAGGGGTTTGCTCGAATGACTCTGTGCGGCCGGGTTGTTGGATCGCAGCCCTTCTTCCACCAGATATGCATGGAACAGTCGAACGACTGTCAACAACTGCTGGATGGTAGCGTTCGAGAGCCGCCCAACGGCTTGCACGCTCGAGAGATAGAGCGCGATATCGATGCGTGATGTCGATATGCAAGACAACTGTTGTTGTGCCAGAAAGGCCAAATAGCGTTCCAGGGCACGAGCGTAGGCATCGAGGGTATTACGCGCCAAGCCGCGATGAGATTGCAGGGTGAGCCATGAACGGCCATGGAGATCGACGGCCGTGAGCGGACAACAATCCCAGCGGATCGGGTGGACGACAAAATCACAAGACAAATGAACCTCCTGTTGGAGGCTCCAGAAGATCAGATGGGTAGGCTTGCCCGTCTCACGCTGTCAAGGGCGGAGTAAAAGTAGGCCACTGGGCGGAGCAAAAGCAGGCCAGTTG
>CAZPZL010000232.1:0-4984 GCA_964590925.1 uncultured Granulicella sp. | reverse complement strand
GAGTACTTTCTGCACAACCAACGGGTGCAGATGCTGAAACTGCTGCTTCTGCTCAAGGGCAAACAGCGCATCATCGTCGTCAACATTCCGTGGTATCTGTAGGACTCTGCGTAATAGTGCGGATTCAATGGTGGTAGAGAGTCTGGTAGTACGAGCAAAAGCAGACACCTCCGCTTCGCTACGGAATGACGATCAAATCGGTCTATAGCAATTCAGAAAAAGCACTAACCCACAGCCAGCACACTGGACCGGTGCTCCTGTGTGACTATGAGCCGGGGTAGTGGCGATTCTGTGTGTGTGAGTGCGTTGGAAACTTGCGGGAGACTGGCGAGGGGCCTTATTCTTTGCCGAAGATGAGGACAGGTTTGTTGGCGAGGAAGACGGTAACGACTGTGCCGTGGACGGATCCCTCGTTGTGGCTGGAGATGTCGATGGTGCCGGAGTGTTTGTTGATGATGCCCTGAGAGACCCAGAGGCCAAGGCCGGTTCCGTTCTCGCCCTTGGTGGTGAAGAAGGGCTGGAAGAGGCGCTCGCGATGCTCGGGTAGGATGCCAGGGCCGTTGTCGGAGATCTCGACCAGAGCGCCGGGTACAAGCGTGGGCTCGGAGTCGTTGTCTGCGGTGGCGCGGGGATAGGCTCGAACCAAAACGATTCCGCCTTTGCCAGCCGCCTCTGCGGCGTTCAGTATCAGGTTGGTGAAGACCTGACGTAGTTCAGCGGGGAATCCTTCTACAGTAATCTGGGGGGGCAAGTCGGCGGAGACGGTGACGCCAAGGGTCAGGAAGCGGCTGTGCATTAGCAGCAGCAGGTCGTCGAGCATCTCTTTAAGATTGACTACGACCGGGGCTTTGGATTCGCGATAGAGGCCGAGCATTGCGCGGCTGATCTGGGTGACGCGCTCCAACTCCGCCTGCGCCATTTGCAGATACTCCTTCGATTCATCCTCAGTTGGTTGGTGTTGCAGGAGGTAGAGGAGGTTTGCTACCGAGTCGAGGGGGTTGTGAATCTCGTGGGCGATGGTGGCTGCAAGGCGTCCGGCGACGGCCAACTTCTCGTTGGCAATCAGGGCGGTGCGCGATTGCCGCTCGCTCTCGATGGAGCTGCGGAAGGTGGCGGAGACTGTCTCCAGACGGCTGCGAACAAAGAAGCCGATAAGGAGGCCGATGGTCAGAGTGAGTGTGATGAGTTGAAGGATGAGGTGACGAGTTTGTTGATGCCACTCGTTGATTCGATCTTCGCTGCGCTGCTCGGAGGAGGAGGCAATGGACTTGAGTTGGGTGCGCATCGCGTCCATGAGGGTGACGCCTTGTAGATTGAGATCGATGTCGTTGGCGTGGCCTCCGGCGGCGATGGTGGCGATGAGCGGTTCGGCGAAGGCCTGATGCCAAGTCTTGTGATCTTCGATGAACTGCTGTAGGCTCTGCGCCTGCTCCGGATGGCCGATGGTCAGCAATTTAAGCTTTGCGATGGTCTGTAGTATGGGCACTTCCGCGTCGTAGTATGGTTTGAGAAAGCGCGGGTCGGAGGTGGTCTGGTAGCCGCGTAGGCCCGTCTCTTCATCGACGACCAGCTTTTCAAGCTGGATGGCGAGGGCAATTCTCTGGTCGGACAGTTCGATGAGGCCGACCGTGTCGTTGGCTCTGCGGATCTGCCAGACCAGCACGATGGCTAACAGAAGGCAAGCGGCAACGGGGAGAATGAAGACCTGTCGCAGAGTTCGCTTGAATCGCTTAATCTCCAAGCTGTTTTACCCTTCTATCGGTTGATTGTGTGTCAACGCTACGCGGCGCAATCTTCTCCACAATTGGTGCGATGCGGTGGCGCGCGATAAGGGTGCCCAGCTTTTCAAAGAGCGCAGCGGCACCTTCGCCCTTGGTCAAGCGCAGGTCAACTAGCGCGAGAACCTCGGCGGGCAGATCGACGAAGGCCGAGAGCATCAGGATGGGCACTTCGGGCTTGATCTGGCGCATTTGTATCGCGACCTGACCGCCATCCATCTGAGGCATGGCGTAGTCCAGAATAACGGCATCGACGGGATGGTCGGCGAAGAGTTCGAGGCCAGTACGTCCGTCGGCGGCGGTGAGGACACGGTATCCAGCGTGCTCCAGAAGTCGCCGACGGACACTCAGTCCGACCACTTCGTCGTCAACACATAAGACCAGATGCAGTGGCTTGTCCATAAGGCAATACTCCACTCCCGTGCGTGTTGCCAGATGAATACTGCGACAGTATACTTTATACCTTTCGCGCAGAGAGTATGACAGCACGATCTGCTTGGACGAAAAGTGACGAGCAACTAAGGATTCATTGTACCTTTGCAAAAGGGTGTCTGAACATGGGATATGCTGAGATGGGCGGAGCCGTGGAAGTTGGCCCTGTCCCGAACTATTTGCAGCAGGTCTGCGACAGCGGAATGATATTTGCCGCTACGGCAAGAGAGTATTTCAAATGCGCTACGAGCGAGGGATTGCACATTGAGTCAGACGATTTTTGTGCTGGAAGACGATGCGGATATTCTGCGCCTAGTCCAGTTTCATCTGGAGGCGGTGGGCTACACAGTGCGGACATACATGGCGATGGGCAAGATCGTGGCCGATGCCGAGAGCGAGCCGCCAGCACTATTTCTGCTGGACATCATGGTGCCGGGAGGCGATGGGTTGGACCTGTGTCGGCGTCTGAGAAAGAATCCGGCGCTAAGCACGGTCCCCATCATTTTTTTGACGGCTCGCGCGGCGGAGAACGACCGCGTACTGGGGCTGGAGCTGGGTGCCGATGATTACATCACCAAGCCGTTTGGGACTCGCGAGATGGTGGCTCGGGTGAAGGCCGTGCTGCGGCGCTTCGAGCGACCGACGGCACCCTCGGTGGTAAAGTTCGAGGCGGTCGAGATCGATGCGCATGCCATGCAGTTGCGGGTGGGCGGCGATCTGGTGACGACCACCGCGACAGAGTTTCGCCTGCTGGATTATCTGGCACGGCATCCTGGACGAGTCTTCAGTCGCGATCAACTGCTGGACGCTGTGTGGGGTGACGCGCGCTTTGTGACGCCACGCTCTGTTGATGTGTATGTGCGGCGGATTCGCGAGAAGATCGAAGAGGACGCCGAGAGTCCGCGCTATCTTAAGACAATGCGCGGAGCTGGATACAGGTTCGAGATTCCCAAGGCCGCGCTGGCTTAGGCGCGGAGGCGCGGCAGGATGAGGCGAAGTCTATTTCCGACATTTTTTCTGCTGGTGCTGGTGGCATTCGTACTGTTTGCGCTGGCTGCGGTCCATATAGCGAATCAAGTGTTGCTGCCCGTGTTGCTGGGCGGAGCGGTATTGATGGCCAGCGCGATTGCAGTCGCGATGCAGCGGATTGTGAGCAAGGCACTGGCTCCGCTACAGAGTTTGGCGGAGAGAATTCCTCATCATGCGGTGGCGCTGGAAGAGCTTGAGCTACAGCGATATGAAGAGTTCGACGGCGTGGCCTGGGCAATCGCGCGGGCTTCGACCAAGTCTTTGGCTGCACTTGATGAGGTGCAGGCGGAGCGGCGCGAACTGGAGGCGCTGCTGGACTCAATGCAGGACGCGGTGGTGGCGGTCGATGCGAGCGGTCGAATTCAGTGGGCCAATCAGAAGATGCAGCGGCTGGTGGCAAGCGTGAATGCGGGTGGGACGGGCGAGACCGGTGCGAGCGGAGCGGGTGCGGCGAATGCTGTGCGCGTGGGGCATGCTTTGGTGCAGACGGCGCGCGATCCCGATGTGCTGGCGTGCGTGAAGACGGCGCTGGACGAGCGCATAGTGGGAGAGCGCAGGACGACGACCCTGCTTCCCGGACGCATCTTCGAGGTGAGCGCATCGCCGATGCCAGCCGGTGGCGCGGTCGCTGTGCTGCACGACATTACGCGCATCGAACAGATCGAGCGGACGCAGCGCGACTTTGTGGCCAACGTCTCGCATGAGCTGCGTACCCCGCTGACCTCGATCAGCGGTTATGTGGAGACGCTGCTGGATCACGAGAGTCTAAGTCCGATGGCGCAGGAGTTTTTGAGTACGATTCTGAAGAACACCACACGCATGAATCGACTAACTGAGGACCTGCTGACGATGACGCGGGTCGAATCGAGCGAGGCCGTGCTGCACCCCAGAGCGGTGAGGGCCGACGCGCTGGTGCAGGACGCTGTCGAGGCAATGAACGGGCTAGTGCAGGATGTTGCGGTCGAGTTGGAGATCGGCGATACGTGCGCGACAGAGGTCGTGGTCGATGTGGATGCAATGACGCAGGTTCTTGCCAATCTGATCGAGAACGGAATCAAGTACGGGCGGTCCAAGGGAGCCGAGCGCAGCCGCGTGGTGGTCGGCGCGCGGGATGTCACGAGCGCTGGAATCGGCGCAGTTGAGTTCAGCGTGCGGGACTTTGGCGCAGGCATCGCGTCGGAACATCTGACACGAATCTTCGAGCGATTCTATCGCGTGGACAAGGCGCGCTCGCGCGAATCGGGCGGCACCGGGCTGGGGCTGGCAATTGCGCGCCACATGGTCGAGATGCAGGGTGGAACGATATATGCGGAGAGCGAACTGGGCGCTGGAAGCAACTTTGTGGTTCGGCTGCCGCGAGAGCATGTGGTTTGAAATAGGGCGCGTACCAAATGAGACGGTGCGGTAAATATCTGACAGAATATTTCTGATTTTTTCGTGATGTAATCATCCCGTAACAATCGTGCATCAGACTGATTCAGTACGAACAAGTAGGACGCGCTTGATTATTGGCTTCAGCGAAGCCTGTCAATTGCGCCTAAATTCGAGGGGGAACGAGTGAAACTGAAGATTGTTGCAGCGGGACTAATCGCAATGGTCGCGGCTACGGCGGGCGCGCAGAATATTACAGCGGCGGGAGCCACGTTTCCCTATCCGATCTACAACAAGTGGTTCACTGAGTACAACCATCAGCATCAGGACGTGAAGATCAACTATCAGTCGATCGGCTCCGGCGGCGGCATCAA
>CAZPZL010000231.1:0-5018 GCA_964590925.1 uncultured Granulicella sp. | reverse complement strand
CACGACTGGTTGAGCGCGGTGAACGAGGCGAAGAGCAGCGCGACCCAGAGGATTCCGCCAGCGATCTGGCGTGAAACCGCAGCCGTAGGATCGAATGCCAGTGAGAAGATGATGACCGTCAGAAGCGCGAAGAAGAGCATACCGACGACCGAGTCGCGCGAGCGCCACTCCAGCCGCAGATCCTTTCGTAGGTGGCAGAGGACGTGGGCAAAGTAGTTGGTTGCCGCGCGGAGTTCGTCGCCTGGCTCGGTGCGATGCTCGGTCGCGGTCTGGCTCATTCGTGCTCCGTACTGCGCAGGGATTTGCTGAGGTCGGCCAGCGCTGCGCCGGTCGCGCGCAGGTAGTCAGCAGGAGAGAGGAGCAGTTGCACGCCGCGCAGACCGGCCGAGATCGAGATGATGTCGTACAGCTCGACGACCTCGTCGACATAAGCGGGGAAGGAGCTGCGCGCGGCCATTACAGTGACACCGCCGCGAATGTATCCGGTGAGCGACTCGACGTCGCGCAACGCCGCCATCTCGACCTTTTTGACCGAGGCGGCCTGCGCCAGCTTCTTCAGGTCCAGTTCGGCGTCGCCAGGAATAACGGCGAACAGATGCGGCACGGCGCGTTGGCCAGCAGTGGGAGCTGCTACTGTGAGCAGGGTTTTGAAGACCTGCTCACAGGGAAAGCCGATCTTGCGCGCGACGGTGGGTGCGCTCAGGTCCTCGGGATCAACCTCGTAGGAGCGTACCTCGTAGGAGATGCCCAGCGAGTCCAGCAGTCGCGCCGCATTTGTCTTCGCACTCTTTGTGGTCTTCATTGAGACTCCTCTTTTGTCGCTGTGACGAAGGAGAGGATCGTGCCTGCGTGCATCGTTAGAGTGGTCTCGGCCAGCGACTCGGCGAGGTGGGCCTGATGCGTGGTGAGAATAATAGTTCGCTCGCGCGCGGCTTGATCGGACGAAGCTACCGACCACTGGCGGAACTCCACCAGTAGCTCGACCATGCGACGGGCTGAGACTGCGTCAAGATTGGAGAAAGGCTCGTCTAGTAGAAGTAGCTCGGGGTCGGATTGCAGGACGCGCGCCAGAGAGGCGCGCTGGCGCATGCCCTGCGAATACTGGCCGACGGGCCGTGCGAGTGTCGGATCGAGTCCCACGATACGCAACGCCTGCTCCGACGCGACGGTGCAAGAGCAGGCTCCACCGCCGCAATTACATTGCAGGCGGGCAAAGTAGCGCAGATTCTCCAGTGCCGAAAGCTCGTCGTAGAGCATCGGCGCATGGCTCATGTAGCCGATGCGTCGGCGCTGGTTGCGCGGCGTATCGCCGAAGACCTCGACCGAGCCGCGCGAGGGCGCGATCAGTCCGGAGACGAGCCGCAACAAGGTCGATTTGCCCGCGCCGTTGTCGCCCAGAATGACAGTCGAGGAGCCGACGGGGAACTCAATCGATAACTTGCGTAGGGCGGCGAAGTTGCCATAGAGTTTCGAGACCATGTCTAGTCGCGCTGCCGCCGGAGTACGGGCAGGTGCAATGACTTGCGCGGATTCGTTCTTTGAATGTCTGGTCATCGCAGCGACGTTCATCTCTTTGAGTATAGAGCGCAGGAATGATTCATCCCGGCCCGCTCTGGCTCACTTGGCTCAGAACTGATTCACATCGCCGGCGCGGGCGTTGCGACCTTGCTAGAGGAAGCATCTGTTGGCTTGGCGGGCGCGTACTTCGAGGCGCACTTGGCCTGCAACTGTGTGGCGTGAAAAACGCCGTCGCGACCATAGTTTCCCACGGCCAGCGCCTGCGAGTCGTCCTTGAATGTGTCGGGCGGCGGTTCGGCTCCCTTGTAGTCCACACGTAGCACCAGGCCCTGCTCCAGTAGTACAAAGCGCGCATTGGTACCCACACGCACGATGCTTCCCGGCTGCACGTTTCCGGCGACACGCAGGTTGCGACTGTAGGCTTTGGCGCCCATCGCATTCAGCTCAGCGATGGTGCAGTAGTAGCTTTTGGTGTCGCGCACACCGGTGTAAGCGAGCCAGCCAACCGTCGCCAGAACCACAACCGCCGCTGCAATGATCCTTACTGGAGCCATCCCGCGCATGGGCTGAGTGTAGCAGGAAACTCTGCTCGCAGTCCTTGCATATTCTTGTTCAGCGCAAGAGGGGTCTGAATGGAGGGCTATGCTGGGACGCGAACATCCGCAAGAACAACGGAGTATTCGTTATCGCCCCTGTTCTTCGAGAAACTTTTCGACCTCTAGCGCGGCCATACAGCCGGTTCCGGCGGCGGTGATGGCCTGGCGGTAGCGGCGATCCTGAATATCTCCGCAGGCGAAGACGCCGGGGACGGGCTTGCCGTCGCGAGTGGGGAAGACGTTACCGTGGGTCAAAATGTAGCCGTCGGGGTCGAGGTCGAGCTGACCGGCGAACATCTTGGCGTTGGGGATGTGCCCGATGCCGAGGAACATGAAGCTGATCGGCAGCTCACTTATCTCGCCGGTCTTGGTATTTCGCAACTGCAGGCCGCGCACGTCCTTCTCTTCCACACCGAGCACCTCTTCGACGACCGTGTTCGACAGTAGCTGAATGCTGGGGTGAGCGATGGCTCGATCCATCATGATGCGGCTGGCGCGGAAGTGATCCGTGCGGTTGATAAGTGTAACCTTGGTGGCAAAGCGGGTGAGGAAGAGCGCCTCTTCCATCGCCGAGTCGCCGCCGCCGATGACGGCGATCTCCTTACCCGAGGCAAAAAATCCGTCGCACGTCGCGCAGGAGCTGACGCCGTGGCCGATGAGCGCCTGCTCGCTGGGCAGGTTGAGCCAGCGGGCTGAGGCTCCGCTGGCGATGATGAGCGTGCGGGTGCGGATCGGCTCTTTGCCCGCACCGAGGTTCAGCTCGTACGGGTGCTTCGAGAGATCGGCGGAGACAAGGTGCGCCATCTGAAACTCAGCACCGAAGCGCGCGGCCTGCTGCTTCATGCGCTCGATCAGCTCTGGACCTTGCACGCCCTCGGGCCAGCCGGGAAAGTTTTCCACCAGCGTGGTGATGGAGAGCTGACCGCCAGGTTCGTGGCCTTCGAGGACGAGCGGTTTGAAGTTGGCGCGGGCTGCATAGATGGCTGCGGTAAGGCCACTGCATCCAGAGCCGAGAATGACGGTGTCGCGAATTGCTGTGCTGTTACTCATTGTGTCTGCCATGAGGATTGGACTCGATTCCAGTGGGTTGAGTTGCGAAGCTACATCTTTCCCGTGCCGATATCGGCGGCGCGAGCGGCGGGATTGTCGATATCGAGAAATGCTTCGATTGCGGCTTCGAGCTTGCCCTGTGCGGTGAGGATGAACTCGATGGCATCGCGACCTGCGCCATGCCCGCCGGGATTAGGCGTGATGTAATGCGCGGCGGCGGCGGCCTGTGGACGAGCATTTGCCGTCGCGATGGACAGCCCGCAGACGCGCATGACGGGCAGGTCGACAATGTCGTCGCCAACGTAGGCTATCTCGTCGATCGCGATTCCGGCGCGCTCCAGAATCGCGTTGACGGCGTTCATCTTGTGCGCCTGTCCCTGATAGACAAACTCCAGCTTTAGATCGCGCGCGCGAATTGCTACCGTCGCTGACTCACGCTTGGTAATCAGCCCGACGCGCAGTCCGCCCAATCGTGCCAGCGTTACGCCCAGCCCATCGTGCGCCGTGAAGCCTTTGAATTCGAGGCCGTACTGTTGACCGTCAGGCCCGGTCTGGGGAAGAAAATAAAGTTGGCCGTCGGTGAGAACTCCATCGACGTCGAAGAGCAGAACTTTGATTTTACGCGCACGTTCTTCAGCAGATAAGGTCGCAGGCCGGGGTGCAGTTAAGGTCATACCAAGATGATACCTTGAGGGGCCGCCGTCCATCCACGCGAGCGTCTGACGGACGGCATGCGTCGGAACGGCGGCCAATCAAGGCTAGTGTCGAGTGACAGAGTTTAGTTTAGCGCCAGTGTCCTTCCACCCAGACATACTCGCCGCCGCGGTGATCCCAGTGACCAGCAATCCAGCGCGCGTGCGGATGAGGTGGAGCAACGTAGTAGCCGGGAACCCAGACGTAGCGCGCGCCGTCCCACTGGTGATAGCCGGGATGCCAAGCCCAGTCGCGATGTTCGGGCGGCGGCGGAGGTATAACCTCGTGCGGACGAGCAGGCGGACCAATCGTGATGTGGATCTGAGCTCCTGCGTTGGCAGCTCCCACGGCTAGAAACACGGCACAAATGGTAGGGAGGAGTATTTTTTTCATCGTATGGTTCTCCTAAGTAAATGCTGTTTGTTTATGACTCCAATCGATGGCGAAAGTTGCGGCGAAAAACTCATCTCGCAGTAAACAATACCTGAATTGGTAGAGTCTTCGGTGGGTAGCATGATGCGTTATCGCATGCCTGATAGCGCAGTGTCGCGTTGATCGTATGCTCTCCCGACGCGGCCCGCACACGCAGTCGCACCACAAAACCGCCTGAGTAGACATCCACCTTCTCCGTCGGATCGAATGGAAAGCTGTACGCGTGGCCCTCTGGGAATACAGCCTCGCCAATGTCGATTCTGCCCACTGGCTGCGCCGTCAGCGTCGTTGCAATCAGATACTCCGATCTCGGCTTGTGCGAGTTGATGTGGTACGGCTCGACGACGACGAAGCGCAGCTCCAGATCAGCCTCTCGATTGGCCGCAACCGTCTGTGGCTCGGCGACGAAGCGCACAAACGAACTTGGCTTGGTTGCTTCGTTCAGGTTGACAGCTTGTCCTCGACCCATTGGCTCGCTGGTTGCAACCAGCTGCGCCACAGCCGCAACCGCAACCAGAACAAGACCAATCTTCCGAATCAATTTCATCGTTCCCCTGCCGCGATGGTCTCTTTCACCCTCGCTTCCAACTCGTCCTTGGATCCCTGCCCCGCTGAGGTCCCAATCACCCGCCCCGAGCGATCCACATAAAATGACATCGGCAGTACCGCAGTCCCGCTCAAGTACACCTTTTCCGTTGCCGCATCCGATAGCAGGATCGGGTAACTCAC
>CAZPZL010000230.1:0-5021 GCA_964590925.1 uncultured Granulicella sp. | reverse complement strand
GAGATCACCTATGGGCTTGAGCGCATCGCTGGCTTCCTTCAAGATGTCGACTCGATCTACGATATTCTGTGGGCGGTCGAGCCAGACACTGGCCGTCGCGTCACCTATGGCGAGATGCGCCTCGCCGAGGAGGAGCAGTTCTCCGCCTACAGCTTCGACTACGCGGACGTTGACAAACTGTGGGAGCACCTACGTC
Source organism: uncultured Granulicella sp. (assembly GCA_964590925.1). Taxonomy (GTDB): domain Bacteria; phylum Acidobacteriota; class Terriglobia; order Terriglobales; family Acidobacteriaceae; genus Edaphobacter. Next base: position 4,825 of record CAZPZL010000230.1, on the reverse strand, counting down.
TGTACGAGGCCGAGTGCCTGACCCTGCTCGAGCGCACGAAGGTTTTGTTCGCAGAAGAGAGCAAGGTCGACGCACTGGAGCTGAAGCGCTTTCCCGTGCTGGGCGCGTATGAGCTGGCGTTGAAGTGCTCACACGTCTTCAATCTGCTGGACGCGCGTGGAGCAATCAGCGTTACCGAGCGCGTCGGCGTGATGGCGCGCATTCGCACACTGGTCGTCGGCGTGGCCAAGGCGTATGCAGCGCAGGGCGAGAAGATCAGTCAGACAGCAAGTTAGCAAGTAAGCGAAGGATTGGTTGGAATCATGACAGAGTTTTTGTTCGAGATTGGATTGGAAGAGGTTCCGGCGCGAATGATCGCCAGCGCGCAGGCGGAGCTAGAACGTCGCGTCGTTGCCCTGCTGGAGCGCGAGCGTCTCATTGACCCCGACGTTGCCACAAAGAGCTTCTCGACGCCACGCAGACTCGCCGTCTGGGTCGCAAAGGTATCCAAGCAGCAGAGCGATGCATCCGAAGATTTGGTCGGCCCCGCCGTCAAGATCGCCTACAAGGACGGTGTGCCAACGTCCGCAGCCATCTCCTTCGCGAAGAAGGCGGGAGTCGATGTATCCGCGCTGAAGACCGTAACCACCCCCAAGGGCGAGTACATCGCAGCAACCTCGGTCAAACCTGGTCGCGCCGCCGTCGATGTTATCGCCGAAGAGCTGCCCAAGGAACTGGCCGCAATCTACTGGGCCAAGAACATGGTCTGGCGCACAGGACGCCCGGAGCGCTTTGTTCGCCCGGTTCGCTGGCTGCTGGCGCTGCTTGGTGAGGTGGTTGTGCCGGTAGAGTTTGGCGGCTTTACGGCTGCAAAAATGACGCGCGGTCATCGGGTTCTGTCGCGCGATGCGGCGATTCCCATCGGCTTTCCTGATGAATACGAACAGGCGCTGCTGGGTGCCTTTGTCGTCGCCGACGTTGAAGCGCGGCAACTTGTTGTGCGTAAGGCTCTGGACCGCGCAACTCACTCCGCTGATCCGAGCCTTCGCTGGCGCAAGGACGAGGCTCTCGTCGACACTGTGACGCATCTGACCGAGTGGCCCACGGCGATCCTCGGCAACTTCGAGCCGGAGTATCTCGCACTGCCCGAAGAGGTTCTCGTCACCGTCATGCGCGACCATCAAAAGTACTTTGCCGTGGAAGATGCATCAGGCAAACTCGCGCCTCACTTTCTCGCCATTTTGAATACCGCTGCAGGCCCCGCAGGCGAGGCCGTGATACGCCACGGCAACGAGCGCGTTCTTCGTGCCCGCTTCAACGATGCCCGCTTCTTCTGGGAGTTCGATCAACGCACCCCGCTCACGAATCGCGTTGCACTGCTCGAAAAAGTGACGTTCCAGAAAGATCTGGGTAGCTACGCTGCAAAGTCAGCGCGCGTCTGGGAGCTCTCCGCCTCACTTGCCTCGCTGGTCGAGTCGCGCGGCCTTAATCTCGACGTCGCCGCTCTCGACACAGCCGCTAAATTCGCCAAGACCGACCTCACTACCGAACTGGTCAAGGAGTTCACCGAGTTGCAAGGTCAGGTCGGCGGGTTATACGCCCGTGCTCAGGGATTCTCCGCTGCGGTGGGAGATGCCATCTACGACCAGTACCTGCCCAAGTCGATGGAGGATTCAGTCCCGCGCACCGTCGAGGGAGCGCTGCTGGCCATAGCCGATAAAGCCGACACCATTGTTGGAATGTTCGGCCTCGGATTTGAGCCAACTGGCTCGAAGGACCCCTTCGCTCTGCGCCGCGCCGCCAATGGAATCGTGCGCATTCTTGCCGAGACCACGCCTGCCTTGCCGTTGACGCTCGGCGATGTGGTCGACGCCGCTACCACGAACGAGGCGTTGCGCCTCTCTGTTGAGAAGTTCTTTGCCGAGCGCCTTGAGTTCTATCTCCGCGAGGCTAAAGCTCAGGCCTACGACGTAGTGAAGGCCGTGCTGGCGGCGAGTGCAAACGACGTTCGCGATGCCGTCTCGCGCGCCGAGGCCGTGACGGAGGCGCGCGGCAGCGACGACTTCGCCGCGGTCTGCGCAGCGTTCAAGCGCATGAAGAACATCGTGGCGCAGGCTGAAGAGAAGGGCTTGCTACAGACCAAGGTCCCAGCCCCCGCATATGTGAAGCTGGATCTGGCGCAGGGCGCGTTACAGGACGCCGCAATGCGCATTGGCGAGGAATTTAGGAGCCTTGCTGCAGGCCGTGAATACGCGACAGCACTACAGTTGATCGCGACCTTGCGTCCGCCGATCGACCTCTTCTTCGAAAAGGTGATGGTGATGGCCGAAGACCCGTACTTGCGTTGGACACGACTGAGCCTGCTGAAGAGCCTAATCGAAACCTTCTCGCAGGTTGCAGACTTCTCCGAGATTGTGGCTGCGGGATAGGTGGCTTAGCCAAAGTGCGGGGCGAGCAGAACTAGCTGCTCGATGACGCGTTGCTCAAGGACGGACTTGTTGGGGTTGGACTGCTTGTAGCGGATCTGTATGCGCTGGTCGCGCATCTGGCGGGCGAAGTTATCGGCGTCAGATTCCTTGGCAAACTCGTGTACGTACTGGCCGAGTCGATACTCCTCGACGAAGTAGGTGTACTTTAGAACTACGTTGAAGCGCGAAGTCTTGGGAATACGCGCGACCGTGCAGCTGCTGATGCGTCCTTCGACCGAGGGCCAGCCCTGCGCGACCATTTCGTCGCGACTCTTCTTCCACCGGTTCAGATAGATCGATCCCCAGCCAGCACCAATGTAGAAGACCCACTTGATGGGTTCAGTCCAAAGGCGCGCGTGGCGGGTCCATTCGGACCAATGGTGGGCTGGAAGAGCGATCATAATTGGTACGGTATCATGCGCGCCGGAGGGCAGGGTATCTGTGCAGCGGAAAAAACACAAACACCGACCCACGACTGTTTTACGCTCTGGTGGCGAGGTGCATGAGTTCTGCTTGCGCGTTGAACGGCGGACCAACAATCGGCGTGCGGGTGTAGCTGCCGTCGGGATGGAGCAGGCGGGCCTTGGTGTTATCGGCCAGATAGGCTGCAAGAATCTCGTTGCGCAGGCGGTTCGAGAGTGCAGGATCGTCTACCGGGAAGACGGACTCGGAGCGCTCGAAGAGATTGCGCGGCATCCAGTCGGCGCTGCCGCAGAAGACCTCGGGCGAGCCTCCATTTTCAAAGCTGAAGATGCGACTGTGCTCCAGAAATCTTCCAACAATAGACCGCACGCGGATGCGCTCGCTGAGGCCGTGAACGCCGGGGCGCAGAGCGCACATGCCGCGCACGATCAGATCAATCTCGACGCCAGCGTTCGACGCCGCGTAGAGTGCTTCGATGATCGTGGGGTCGAGCAGCGCATTCATTTTTGCGACAATCGCGGCGGGTCGGCCCGCGCGTGCGTGCTCGCTCTCTCTCGCTATCAATTCCAGCAGCGCGGCCGCAAGCGTCAGCGGCGCGACCAGCAGCGGTGCGTAGCTCTCGGCCTCGGCCTCGGCCGTCAGGTAGCGAAAAACCGACTGCACAGCAGCGGTAATCTCCGGGCGCGCCGTCAGTAGGCTGATGTCAGTATAGAGCCGCGCGGTGACGGAGTTGTAGTTGCCCGTGCCCAAATGAGCGTAGCGGCGAATGACGCCGTCGGGATCGCGGCGAACCATCAGCGCCAGTTTGCAGTGGGTCTTCAGGCCGAGGATACCAAGGAAGATGCCAACGCCTGCGTCCTCCATCTCGCGTGCCCAGCGAATGTTGGATGCCTCGTCAAAGCGCGCCATCAACTCGACGACCACTGTCACCTCTTTCGACTGCGCGGCTTCGGTCAGTGCAGTATAGAGAGGCGAATCCTCGCTCGTGCGGTAGAGCGTCTGCTTCATCGAGATAACAGCGGGGTCTGTGGCGGCTGATTCAATGAACTTCTCGACCGTGGCGTAGGAGTCATAGGGATGATGCAGCAGAATGTCATGCGCGTGCAGCTCGTCGAAGAGATTTGCGGACTTCTTCGCCAGCGTGTAGTGACGCCCGTGAAACTCCGGGTTCTTCAGATCGTGACGCGCAACCAGGTTTGACAGCGACATCAGCCGCGACAGGTTGACTGGACCGTCGGAGCGGAAGACCTGCCAGAGATCCAGCTCGAAGTTAATGCGTAACCTCTCAACAATCTCCGTCGGGGCCGACGACTCGATCTCCAGGCGCACGGCGTCGCCCTTGCGCCGGTTGTAGAGCTCGGCACGCACACTCTCCAGCACAGAGCGAGACTCCTCCTCCTGCAGGTACAGATTGCTGTTACGGGTGACTCGGAAGGCGGTGCGCGACAGTACCTCGTAGCCACGAAACATGCCGTCTACCTGCGACTCGATCAGCTTGTGCAGTAGGATGAAATCATAGTGGCCCTCCTTCGCAGGTACAGGAACTAGCCGAGGCAGTGCGCGTGGTACGGTGACGACTCCCAACGCCGAGCCGGACTTGGGCGCGGACTTCGACTTTCGTTTGGAGCGCAGCAACAGCGCGATGCACATGGCCTTGTTCAGCACACGAGGAAACGGGTGTGAAGGATCGATGGTCACCGGTGTCAGCAGCGGATCGACCTCAGTCTGGTAGAAGTGGAGGGCGTGTGCGCGGGCTCGGTCGTCCAGCTCACGCCAGTTGAGCAGACGAATCTTCTGCGCACGCAAGGCGGGCAGCAGTTCCCGGTTCCAGCACTCGTACTGTGCGTCGACAAAGCGATGCAGAAGCACACTGAGGCGGTCCAGACGCTGCTGCGGAGTCAGTCCAGATTCGTCGGCTATCACAGGCTGGTTGTAGCCATCCTCAATGCGCTGCA
>CAZPZL010000229.1:0-5023 GCA_964590925.1 uncultured Granulicella sp. | reverse complement strand
AGTATCGACGGAACCGCCGACCGGCTCGTAATTAAGATGCGGTCCGGAGCCAGCGTCTGCGTCATCGCGGCCAGCGGAGGCTATCCAGGCAAGGTCGTCAACGGCAAGCTGATCGCAGGACTCGACTTGGTCAATGACGCCGACGCAGTCGTCTTCCACGCCGGAACCTCTGAGAAGGATGGCGCGGTCGTTACTGCGGGCGGACGCGTCCTTGGTGTTACTGCTGTCTCCGGTGCATCGCCTACGACTACGCCACTGCAAGACGCACTCGGCAAGGCCTACGCCGCACTCGGCAAAATTTCGTTTGAAGGAATGCAACTGCGCCGAGACATCGCGTGGCGCGCCCTGCGCAAGGGGTTGTGACTTACCCCGCGTCCGAACACGGCAGTCCAAGGGTTAGCCTGTGTCCGCTCTTCCTCCTCACCCTTATCTTCCTTGCTGCCGATTGATAAACTATCTTTATGCAACTGGGCCGATACGCAAAGTGGATGACGAAGTGGGAGACGAAGCTAACAACCCGCGACACCAATCGAATCGTTCGACCTCTCGAGTGGGGATTCGAGTGGCTCAAGGACTTTAGCAACGCGCATCCCATCCCATTGGCGGATGGTTCCGCGCAGGGTGACGGCCCAATCAGGGCCGACGCCGCGAGCCTTGATCTCATGATTGCGCTGAACCGGCAGATCGTCGAGCACTCCGACGAGTTCTTTGGCTATCAGTTACCGCAGGACTTCCGCCTCGAGCGTCGCCATCCAGAGCTATACCCCACTAATGTCCGACCGGAGACGCTGGCGCAGGACGCCGAGATGAAGCGTCAAGCCGCCAACGGCGAGCTAGGCAAAGCCGAGTTCCTGCGCTTCACCTCGCCAGTGCGTACGCCTTACCCGGAGAACGACCTGGTGAACGCGCGCTGGTATCCTGCGCCATCGCGCAAGGGTGCCTCGGCGGGAGGCCCGAAGCAGGCCATCATCGTGCTGCCACAGTGGAACTCGGACGCCCTCAGCCACAACGTTCTCTGCACGCTCTTCAACCGCTTCGGCATCTCCGCCCTGCGGCTCTCGCAGCCATACCATGATATTCGCCGCCCGCCGGAGCTGGAGCGTTCAGACTACGCCGTCAGCTCCAACATCGGTCGCACCACCCAGTCCTGCCGTCAGGCCGTCATTGACGTGCGCTGCTGTATCGACTGGCTGGAGATGCAGGGGTACACCCAGTTTGGCGTGTTGGGCACGAGCCTTGGCTCCTGCTACTCCTTCATCGCTGCGGCCTATGACCCACGCCTGAGGGTCTGCGCGTTCAACCATGCTTCGACCTGGTTCGGCGACGTAGTCTGGGAGGGCCAGAGTACGCGCCACGTTCGCGCCGCGCTGGAAGGGGCAGGCCTCACGCAGGATCAGGTGCGGCAGATATTTCTCGGTATCAGTCCCATGTCGCACATGCAGCGCTTCGCGGCCACCCCCAAGCGGGTTCTGGTTGTCCACGCCACCTACGACCTCACCTTCCCGCTGCACCTCTCGCACGACATCCTGAGCAAGTTCAAGCAGCTCGACATTGACTTCGTCTCCAAAGTCCTGCCCTGCGGCCACTACACCACCGGCGAGACGCCATATAAATACATCGATGGCTGGTACCTCGGCTCGTTCGTCTATCACGCCTTCAAGCAGCTGCGCACTGGCGAATAATGATTCCACCACTGCATTTATCCTAGGGCAAAGACTTGGGTACGCATTCCACCAATTCCTTCTATGCGGACTGTAAGATTGCGCCAAAGTCTTCGATCAATAGCCACTATCGGGCTACATATCGATTCGGTCTACGCGAATAGGGCAAACATTGGCGAGTCTAGAGCAATGGTCTGCGTGGGGCCTGCGAGGTGTCCTGTCGCGGGGTCGCGGTGAAAGACTGTCACGCAGGCTGAGTCTTGATTGCTACAGATCAGCCAGCGTGCCTCGCTGCTGGGGTCGAGTGTGAAGTGGCGGGGCGTTTTTCCGCCGCAGGAGATACGCTGCACCGGCGAGAGCGCGCCGTCGGCCTGCGCGATGCGAAAGACCGCCAGAGTATCTTCGCCACGATTCGAGGCGTACAGGAAATTCCCGTCCAGCGTAATTGCAACCTCTGAGGCGGTATTGCGCGCGACCGGGAAGCTGCTCGCAATGGTCTTGACTGGCGCGCCAGTATTGACCAGTAGGCCCTGCGGATTGGTGCGCGAGCTGGTCGTGGTCCACAGAAAGTGGTCGATGGTCGAGTCCAGCTCGTTGATCGAGTAGAGCCAGCGTCCGTTGGGGTGGAAGGCGATGTGGCGTGGCCCGGAGCCGGAGCGGTCGTTGGAAAAGAGCGCCGGCGAGCCCAGATGCGCGGTCGCAGGTTCAAGTGCATAGACCGAGATCTCATCCGAGCCAAGGTCGTTGACCAGCAGAAATCGGTTGTCGGGCGACAGGTGTACGGAATGTGGGTGGGGAACATCCTGACGCGCCTCATTTGGCCCGCGTCTGCCAAACCGCCGGTCGCGATAGTCTATGCGCTCGATCGGCTCCGAGAGCGCGCCTGAGGGCAGCACGCGGTAGCTGGCAATCGACGAACCGAAGTAATTGGCGACGAAGGCCGCCTCGCCAGTCGCATCCAGCGAGATGTAGCACGGCCCAGCTCCAGCCGAGGAGACTTGATTGATGGGCCGGAGCGCACCAGTCGCGGAATCGACAAGGAAGCTGCTGATCGTGGCCGATGCCTCCTGAATAGCGTTGACTGCGTACAGGTGGCGCGGTCCCATGGCGTTGGGCGAGAGAGCAAGATACGAAGGGCGAACCGTTACTGCGGCCAGTTGCGGCGGAGTCAGGCGGCCCGAAGCGAAATCGAAGCGCGAGACGTATATGCCGCGCGAGTGGCCCCGTGCCGTGTCCGTGCCGAAGTAGACCAGAGGAAGCGGAGATGGCACGATAGGCTGTCTGTGAATGTGGAACGGGGTGAGCAGCATCTGCGCGGACGTAAGGCGCGGCGCAGCGGCCAGCGCAGGCAGAGTGAGAAGAAATCGGCGACGGTTGAAAATCAAAGGCATTGCCTCCATCGAACACAGGGTCGCGCGGAAGAGCGAGCGCGAAGCAGTTGTGAAAACTTGCCGGTACCCTTCCAGTCTACAACGGACAACAGCGTACGACTGCTGATGCTGTTGCGAGCTGCCGCGGGCACAACTACTTCCTGCCCCTATCGGCAATGCCGCGCGAGGCCACAAGAGTGTAGCAGACCTATGTGGCGGGCACGCCCAAAATTTGCAAGAACTCTTCCGGCTTGCTACCCATGCGCTTCTGCGGAAGCTCCGCGCTGTCGTCTGTTCGGATGACGGGCAGGCTGGGCAACTTCGCGGTACCGCCCGCCTCCTTAACCACCATACTGGCATGATTGAGAACTTCGTCGACCGTCATGGTATAGATCTCGCGCCCGTCGTCATAGCCGGATTCGATGGCCTGTTTCAGGAATCGTCCGGCAATCTGTGCGGCCAAATAATCGGTAATGACATAGCCAGTGCGCCGCTTCTGCTCTACCCATGCCGTGTTGGGCAGCGCGATCCAGACCGGCCTGCCGCCAACGTCAAAACGGATGTCGGTGGCGTCGGCGTGGCGTGTGGCGATGGCAACGATTGTTCCACGCCAGATGCAGCGCAGCGCCTGACGGCTCCAGCGATCAGTAACGGTGAAGTCATCGTACATGCGTCTAGCTTAGTTGACGCGCGCGGCTGCGGCAAGTGAAACTCTCACGAATGGCGGAATGCGGTATCTATTTACTCCGTACCAACATCGATTTGTAATAGCAATCCGCCCGACGGAATAGCACAAATGGGGCAAACTCAGTTGCCACGAAGGTCCAATGCAAGCAGCAAAGGTGGGATGGTAACTGTAGCCCTCCACAAACGATAGTGGGAACTGCGGTGTCAGCCAGTGAAATGCGCGGAGCAAACTTAGCGGTGCTCTGGCAGGCGTTGTACTGCGAATCGCATAAGTGATCGCGGTGAAATGAGGAGAAATTGCGATGCGGATAGCACTGGCTTTTGCGTTTGTTGTGATGGCGACAGCTCCCTTGCTCGGCATATTTTGGGCTCACGTCTGGGCTGATCTCAATGGTATGGTCCTGCGCTCGACTGTCCTGCGCATGACCGCGCCCGAGATCGAACAGAATCGCAGGGCCGCATAGATCTTCGCAACCGAATCCTGCGGATTCGACATCGGATTCAACGTGGGTCGACAATGTTGATGTGCGAATCGGTCGAACGCAGTATTCTGTAGAGTGTGAGCACAGAACAGATTCGAGTCCAACTCCCCGATGGTTCCCAGCGCGAGGTTGCGCGCGGGACGACTGCACTTGACATTGCCAGCAGCATCTCACCCCGGCTGGCTGCCGCCGTTGCGGTGGCACGCATTCGACCGCTGGCCGCAGTAGCCGCTGGCGCAAAGGTCGATCCAACCACCGCTGCCGACGCCGCCAGTGAAGACGCCATGTACAGCGCCGCCGGTGCCAGCGAGGACGGAACGCGGCTGGTCGATCTTGCCGCATCGCTTAACGAGGATGTTGAGCTCTGGCTGTTGAAGGAGTCCGACGAGGCCGCTCTAAAAGTCCTGCGCCACTCTGCCGCTCACGTCATGGCGACGGCGATTCTGGAACTCTTTCCCGAGACCAAACTCGGCCACGGCCCCGCCACCGACAACGGCTTCTTCTACGATGTCTATCGCGCAACGCCCTTCACCGAGGCCGATCTGGCCGCGATTGAGGCCAGGATGGGCGAGGTCGTTGCGCGCGATGAGCCATTCACTCGGGAAGCAGTTACACGCGACCAAGGCATCGCCGACTACACCGCCGCTGGCGAGTTCATGAAGCTGTACTTCATCGAAAAGTTCACCAAGCAGGGCGATGAGATCTCGCTCTACAAAAACGGCAGCTTTACCGACTTCTGCCGTGGCCCGCACGTTCCCTCGACCGGACGCGTCAAGGCCTTCAAGATCACCTCCATCGCCGGAGCCTACTGGCTGGGCGACGA
>CAZPZL010000228.1:0-5043 GCA_964590925.1 uncultured Granulicella sp. | reverse complement strand
AACGGATGTTCCTGCGGAACCCGCTGCTCCAACGAAACATAGCTGAACAATCCATCCTGAATCCGCTCTTCGCCACGCATACCGATTGGATGAGAAATACCGGTTCTATGTCGCGGAATCTGCTGCCTTTTTCAACAAGTTCCTAGAGTGTGTCATCAAACTAGCGATAGGGATAGTGGCGACGAAGCAGATTGCGACGAGGAAGTTTCGCAAGGTTTTGTCGTAGCGGGCGGGTGCTGGCGAATTAGGCGAATTACTTGACCAGCGCAGGGCTTTTGCCGCCGCCAGGATTGACCGAGTCGCGCAACTCCTTAGAGGGCTTGAAGTAGGGAACACGCTTGGCCGGAACGTCGACGCGCTCGCCGGTCTTGGGGTTGCGACCGATTCGGGAGTTGCGCTGGCGGGTGCGGAAGCTACCAAAGCCGCGGATTTCGACTTTGTCGTCGGCCTTGAGCGCGCCGATGACGGACTCGAAGAGGGTATCGACGATGATCTCTCCATCGTGGCGGGTGAGGTCTCCGAGCGAGCTTACTTTGTCGACCAGATCGGCTTTCGTCATCGTGTTATCTCCTTGGGGCGTGGGTGCTATAACTAGCTTATCGCTGATTGTAGATGGGATGCAGGATTTTCGTCACAGATGCGAAGAAAAATTTTGAAAAGCTGTTTAAAAATGGATACTGATTGCTGAAACTGGAAGAAATTGGGACGAATTCTCATGCAGCGGAGACCGCGGCAGTAGCATCTAATCTTTAATAAAGACGGGTAGAGATGCCGAAGTTGAAGCCTCTTTGAAGAAGAGCGGCTGAGGGCAGCGGGCGTTTCAATAGGCTATCTAGTCTTTTCCACAAGTTGCGCTCAAGATTCACAATCAAGGGTACTAGTGGATGTCTGGAGATTGAAGATTCATCCCACACGGTCGATAATCGCGATAGTTTCCGATTGCGGAACAAGCCGGGACAAGGCAGAACAAGATTGACGAATTCATTCAGCAAGACGGGTCTCCGGTCAGGGGTCTGATTACGGACTGCATCCAGTGGAGATCGAAGATTTCAGTTTTGGCCCTTACGGCGCAGGCAAGTCGCCGAGACAGGTGATATGTCCATGATTGCGATGGCGGAAGGGCGCGCGTTGACAAACACAGCGGAGGACAAGCAGGCGATGCCGCAGCCGAGCCGGTTTCTGGCTCGCCAGCCGATTCTTGATACGCAGCGAGAGATTGTGGGCTACGAACTACTCTTTCGCTCCGGATGGGAGAACTGCTTCAGCGGAGAATCGGACGATGCCAGCCGGCAGATGCTGGATAACTGTGTCTATCTTGGTGTGGAGTCGCTCGTGGGCGACAAGCTGGCTTTCATCAATTGCACACGCGAGGCGCTGATGAGCAAGCTGGTGCTTCTGTTGCCGCCCAAGAGCACAGTGCTGGAGATTCTGGAGACGATCGAGCCGGACGAGGATCTGGTAAATACGTGTCTCGATCTGGTCAAACTGGGCTATCGCTTTGCGCTGGACGATTTTATTTTGAAGCCCGAGATGCAACCGCTGATCAACCTTGCCAGCTATGTGAAGGTTGATTTCCGCCAGTCCGACGCCGCCGAGCGCAAGCTGATTCAGCAGATGGTTCGCGGCAGCAATGCGGTTCTACTGGCCGAAAAGATCGAGGATCAGGCGGAGTTCGACATTGCCCTTGCCGAGGGATACAAGCATTTTCAGGGATTCTTTTTCTGTCGGCCTAAGGTTATGGCTAACCGCGAAATTCCTCCCAACCGCATGAACTATCTGCGCCTGCTGGTGGAGATGACTCGTGATCCTCTCGACCTGCGCAAGGTAACCGGCATCGTTGAGGTGGAGGCCTCGCTGAGCTACCGTCTGCTGCGCATGGCCAACTCAGCGTTGTGGGGTATTCGCTACGACGTAACCAGTGTCAAAGATGCCTTCATGGTAGTGGGTGAGAACCGTTTCCGCTCTCTGGTCTCGGTGGCTGCCTCCTGCGCTCTGGGTCGCGACCAGTCCCCTGCGCTGATCGGCCTGTCGTTGGAGCGGGCGCACTTCTGCCAACTGCTGGCCCCGCTGATCAATCAGGACCCGGCTGAACAGTTTATGCTGGGCCTGATGTCTCTGCTGGACGCAATGCTACAGACGCCGATGACTGAGATCGCCAAGTCCCTTCCATTGCGCTCCGAGGTGAAAGAGGCTCTGTTGGGTGTTCCCAACTCCGAGGGAATCCCGTTGCGGATCTTCTGTAACATCGAAGCTGGAGACTGGGCAACATGCCAGATCGCAGCCAAAGAGATGGGAACTGACGAAGAGACGCTGTCGAAGATGTATGTCGAATCGACCCAGTGGGCCTCTGGTGTTATAGCGTCGGGCGGATAGTGGTTTGCGGCACGATCTGCATCGGCGGTAAAGCGTAGCCTGCGCAAAAGCAAAAAAAGCGGCACGAACGATCGATTGTCCGTGCCGGGAGGCCAGTGACGCAACTTATGTCGGTCGGTCAGCCAGCGGCAGATTGTCAGATCATCGCTGTATGCCGCTGACCTCTGATGCCGAAACTCTAAAATCGAAATTCTGGAGCAAAGTCGCTCCGGACAATAGAGTATCACGAGCGTGGCGCCACGCGAGCGATGGCTGCGCGGCGGTTCAGGCGGTCGGATTGATCGGCGCGGAAGAGGCTGGCGAAGCGGAAAATCCCATGCTCAGTATGCGCGCCATTCGTGCGTCGCGCGCCGTAATACCTCCCGCATCGTGGGAGCCCAGAGCCAGCTTGACCCGGTCGTAGCGAATGTCGATATCAGGATGGTGCTGCGCCTGCTCGGCGAGCTGAGCCACGCGCTGGACGAAGGTGATGGCTTCCGTAAAGCCGGAGAATATCCAGTAGCGAACCAGTTTTCCCTCTTCCGCAGCCCACTCTGGTAACTCGTTCAGCAGATCTTCGAGCTCTTTCTGACTGAGTTTCTGTTTTTCGGATGGCATAGCGGCTCTCCCTCAGGCGGTGACTTTCGAGCCCTGTGCGCGCAAGCCAACGCCTGCAAGCAGATAGTATGCCGAGCTGGGTGCGCGCGCAAGTGGAACGGGGGAGATTTCAGGGACAGGCTCGGAGCAAACCAACCAGCAAATGCCAGCGTGAGTCTGCCAGGACTCTACAAGCCCGTTGCGCTTCGTCGGTGAATCCGACGGGGAATTTTGCAGAAGACATTTTCGATTCACGCGATTGTTTGAGCGTCGATGCTTCATTTCCTCTTTATCCTCGCCGTGTGCTACACTATGGTTGCTCTCGACTGTATCGAGTGCAGGCATCGCAGGCAAAGAGTTCCGGGGCATACCGGAGTTCGGGCAACTCATAAGCTATCGAGGGGTTCGGATTTACGGGTATACCAGCCGCAAGGCAGAGTTCTAGTGATTTGGCTAGGTCTCTGGTGGAAGGCTTGTAGCGGGGTTTGGCCAGAGACTGCGATTCGCCTCTCCCACCGCAGATCTTGCGCGAGTTGGGCTGAGGGAGCCTGAATATTATCTAATATTCTGCGAGCTTCATGCAGATATGGGGTTGTATTCAGATTGCTCTTGAGCCTGATCGCTGGCAAGCCGATGCGCTGGATGCTCTGGCTGGAAGATGCGTCAACGGACGCGTCTCGCCGTGCAGCAGCAGCGCTTCGAGTATGCGACAAGCAATAACGCGCGACAGCAATGCTGACTACAAGCTCTCAAGGCGCTACGGTGCCTCTGCAAACTTATGTCGCATCACCAACGATTGAAAAGGAAGCATTTTGACAACCGCAACTCTTGAGCCTGAGGCTACTGAAACAACCAATTCTTACCACGCAATAGATGCAAACAACACACCGGCGAAGAACTTTGTGCCGAACAACTCACTGAACGATGCAACGCAAAAGAACGTGCAGCCAGTGGGAACTGATTCGCGCGATACGGTGGTCAATCCGGCTGAGATCGAGATCGATCCAGCGACTCACCTACCTTTTCTGAAAAACGTTCACTTCAACGACTTCAAGATCTCGGACGGGCTGAAGGGGCGCCTGAGCGCAGCTGGCTTCAAGACGCCGACACCGGTTCAGGCCAAGGCGATCCCTCCGGCGCTGGAGGGAGCAGATATTCTGGCGACAGCCTCGACCGGAACGGGCAAGACGCTGAGCTTTCTAATCCCGATGATCGAGAAGATGGATGCGACCAGCTCTCCCTCGACCAAGGGCAAGCGTGGGCCAATCCGCTCGCTGATCCTGCTGCCGACGCGCGAGCTGGCCATGCAGGTGATGGAGGTGTACGCCAAGATGACGCCCAGCGCTAAGAACGACGCGGTGCTGGTGGTCGGCGGATTGAGTGAGAATACGCAGCTGGATCAGTTGGGACGCGGGCCGCGTCTGGTGGTGGCGACGCCGGGACGGCTAGAGGACTTTCTGCGACGGCGTGCGGTCAACATCGGCGCGGTGGAGATGTTGGTACTGGACGAGGTCGACCGGATGCTGGACATGGGATTTCTGCCAGCGATTCGGCGCATCGTCGGAGCGCTTCCGCGTACGCGTCAGACAATGTGCTACTCGGCGACGCTGGACGCCAACGTGCGTGAAGTGGTGCGCGACTATGTACGCAATCCGGTGCGCATCGAGATCGGGCAGACCTCGCATCCGTGCGAACAGGTCGAGCTGCGAGCTTGTACCGTGATGCAGGATCAGAAGCTGGGTCTGCTGGACCAGATGCTGAAGGAGGAGACGGGGACATTTCTGGTCTTCTCGCGTACCAAGCACGGGGCGGATCGCATCAGCAAGAAGCTGGAGCGGCTGGGGCACGATGTGGACGTGATTCACGGGGATCGGTCGCAGTCGCAGCGGACGGCTGCACTGAAGGGCTTCTCAACCGGCAAGCACCGCGTACTGGTGGCGACTGACGTGGCGGCGCGTGGCATCGACGTGCAGGACATTGCGCATGTGGTGAACTACGATCTGCCCAATGGCTCGGACGACTTCGTGCATCGCATCGGACGCACGGGACGGGCCGGAGCATCCGGTGTGGCAACGACGTTTGTGATGCCGCAGG
>CAZPZL010000227.1:0-5044 GCA_964590925.1 uncultured Granulicella sp. | reverse complement strand
TCGCGACCATGGCGGGACGCTTTGCTCTGGGGCGTGTTCTGGTGACGAGCGCGATGGACGAAGACGGGGAACTGCCGCAGAGCGTGGTCAGCGCTCAGGAGGTGCGCGTCCTACAGAGCTACGACGGGCGGCTGCTGTTCAAGATCAATTGCTTGCCGGTCGAGCGTTCAGGCGAAAACTTTGCTCTCACCGCCGACGGGTTGCAATTGGCTGTGGTGCGCGAGCGCGTCGTCAACCACCCTGCGACTCTGGACTACGATGCATATACGGCACGCGAGGCCGCCGTCGAGGTCTTCGCGCTGCCCGTGCTGACCGAGAAGGATCTGGCCGCAGTGAAGGCTGCCGAAGCGATGACCCCGCAAGACGCGGGCGCACGAGCTGACCAATCCCTGGAACGAATCACCTCGTTGCTGCCACCGGTTGCGGCGAATACAGCGAGTTCGGCTGGAAGTGTGAGTTCGCCTTCCGGGGCGGAGCACGGAGCACCGACTGCGACCCTGGGCGATCCCTTGCCGGACGCTCCACGAGCGCGGCCAACTCTGTACGGGCCGGACGAAAGATCCGCAGAGACGCCCGCAACAGAGAAGTGAACCATTGACAGAGAGAATAGAGCTAGCTCCGCGGATTCGGACAGAGGGATAAGTGGCAGATATGTTCTTTCGCAGCCTTCTTATGAGACGGCTGATTGTGTCAAGGTTGTCGTTGTCCTCTCACGCCTAGCTAATCCAACAGGGATATTCCGGGATTTGTCGAGGAGGCAGCGTCTTTACTCCGCGCGCTTGTACCACTCTGTGGTGCGGCGAATCGCCTGGGCAAGATCGACCGTTGCACGCAGCCCGAGAAGTTTCTCCGCGCGTTCGACCGACGGCACATAACGCGAGATCAATGCGCCCGTCACGGCCTGCTTGGCAATATGAATGGGCGTTGCAGGTGCGAGCGTTGCTGCGACAATCTCTGCCAACTCGCGAATGCTCACGTCGTGTGCCGAGCCAACGTTGATTGGCTCAAGCGCGGGCGCGCGAAAGAGAATCGTCCACAGCCACGTTGCGAGGTCTGCCGCGTATAGATACGACCGTCGCGGGGTCCCGTCGCCCCCAATCGAAATGGTCCGGCCGGCCATCGCGTCGCCAATGAAGTTGCCGATGGCAAAGTGAGCGTCTAACGGCAAGTGCGGGCCGACGAAGGCCCAGCAGCGCGCGATCTTGACCTCGAACTTGACGCTTTGCGCGCGGTTGACTTGATGCTCGGCGCACATCCGCTCCGCCGCTAGCTTGCCTACGGCGTAGGCATTGGCTGCGTCCGGCGCACAGGCGTAGCTCTCTGGCAGGTGCGTGACCTCTGCGGGCTGAGTCCCATAGACCGCGCCGGAACTGGCGAGCAGAAACTTGTGCGCACCGGATTGTGCAGCGAAAGCGAGCGTCCGCTCGGTGCCAGCCACAATTGTTGAGAGCAACTCGGCGGGCGTCTGCACACCAGTTGTCTCGGTTGCCGCGTGGATGACGAAACGAAACTCGCCCGCAGGAAAATCAAAGCTGCGCACGTCGCCCGTCAGCAGGGATACAGCAGGATCGCTCGCCAGATGCGGAGCCTTGGCCGCAAACTTCGCGGGATTGCGCGAGAGCACCGTGGCTTGCGCCCCCAGCCCCAGCGCACGATTGATGTGGCAGAAGCTCTCCACCAGCCAACAGCCGAAAAAGCCGGTGCCTCCGGTGATAAAAATACGCTGGTCGCGCATCTCGTCCCACAACTCGCGTGTCTGGGCAAGGATCAGATCGAGATCGACGGTTGCGACGGGCGCAGAGTTCATCGTCCAGCCCTAGCTTGCATCGCCGAAGTGGCGGCCAAAATAAAATCGCTCGACGAGCATACAAAGAATGTGCTCCAGCGCGAGGTGCGATTCCTGAATGTTCATAGTGATGCTGGATGGAATGATGACGTTAATCTCCGACAGAGCCTTCATCGTGCCGCCACCGTTGCCCGTGTAGCTCACCGTATGGATTCCCATACGACGCGCCAGCTCCAGCGCTCGAACGCAATTCTTCGACGTGCCACTGGTCGAGATGGCAAGCAGAACGTCGCCTTCTGCGCCCAGCGCCTCGACCTGCCGCTCAAAGACGCAGTCGTAGCTATAGTCGTTGCCGATGGCGGTCAGAATGCTGCTGTCAGTAGTCAGCGCTATGGCGCGCAGCGCAGGACGATCCACCGTCAGGCGCGAGACAAATTCAGCGACCAAATGCTGCGCGTCGGCGGCCGAGCCGCCATTGCCGCAGACCATCAGCTTGCGTCCAGCCTTCATCGCTTCCGCAATGAGGCACGCTGCATCGACCACAGCGGCGTGGATCGTCCGGTCATCGAGCACGGCGGTCAGTGTTGCTACGGATTGGCGAAGCTGCTTCTGGACCAGATCTTGAATACTGAACTCCTTGATCGTTGAAGACCCAACAATTAAATGGCATGCGCGTAAGGCTAAAGCGAAGCCTTCTCCGGCGACTCGTCCGGCAGTGCCGATGTAATTTCTGGTGCTGTCGCTCTGGGCCACGATGGGGAAACGTCGAAGTTGATGCGGTCCAACTCCACCGCGTAGGGACGCTTCTGCACTTGCGTGTAGATGGCTCCAACATACTCTCCCATCACGCCGAGAAAGACCAGTTGCAGCGACGAGATGAAGAAGACCCCCACCAGAATCGGCGCAAGACCGAAGCTGAAGGTGGACCAGAAGACCAGTTTAAGAATCAGATACGCCACGGCGATCAGAAACGAGAAGCTGGCCCCGACGAATCCAGCCAGAGCTGCCATCCGCAGCGGTACCTTGGAGTTGTTGATGATGCCCAGCATCCCGATGTCATACAGACTGTACCAATTGTTTTTGGTGATGCCGAACCGGCGCACCGGCTGGTCATAGAGCAGTTTGACGGTGGGCAAGCCGATCTCGGCGATCATCCCACGAAAATATGGGTACGGATCGTCGAACGAGCGCACCAGGTCGACAACCTTGCGGTCATAGAGACCAAAGCCGGTGAAGTTTTGGATCGTCTCGATCGATGAGAGGCTCTCGGCCACCTTGTAATACTGCTTGCGCAACCAGAACATCAGCGAATTTTCCTCACTGGTGCGCTTGATGCCGAGTACGCAGTAAGCTCCATTCTCCCACTCGCGAATCATGTCTGCGATCATTGGTGGCGGGTCTTGCAGGTCTGCGACAATGCCGATTACGGCGTCACCGCGTGCCTGAAAGAGAGCATGGATCGGCGAGCGAATGTGGCCAAAGTTGCGCGAGTTGACGATGATCTTGACGTTCTTGTCCACCGCAGCAATCGAACGCAGAATGGCGACCGTGTTGTCTTGCGACGAGTTGTCGATGAAGATGTGCTCGTACTCGTACTTGCCAATGCCAACCACCACTTCGCGCACCTGATTGTAGAGGTTGAGTACGTTCTCCTCTTCGTTGAAGCAGGGCGTCACGATGGAAATGGTCTTTTTGCTCACAGCAGCAATACTCCTCAAATGCAGGATCAATTCTAGCGCAAGCGGGATGAGCTAGTGCCAGAGGTATGCGCTGAAACAAAAAAAGACCATTTGCCAAATTGAAGTTACACAGATAAGCAGAGTCTCTTGGCGCGTGGCGCAGTGGTGCAGAGATGTATTCTTAGTAGATATGAGTGATCGGGCGGAAGAGCTTCGGCAGCAGATTTTGGAATTGACACGGCAATATCACGCGGCAAAGTTTCCCGCGAGAGAGTTTGTCGCGGGCGCGTCGGTGGTCCCGGTCTCGGGCAAGGTGATCGGCCCGGAGGACATCTGTTCGGTGGTGGACTCGGCGCTGGACGGATGGTTCACAACCGGGCGTTTCGCTCAGGAGTTCGAGCGGCGACTGGCGAAGTTCGTTGGAGTGCGGTCGGCCAGCCTGGTGAACTCCGGCTCCAGCGCGAACCTACTTGCGTTGAGCGCACTGACCTCTCCCAAGCTGGGTGCGCGCCAACTGAAGCAGGGCGATGAGGTTCTCACCGTTGCGGCAGGATTTCCAACGACGGTCAATCCGATCTTCCAGAATCGTCTGATTCCCGTCTTCGTGGACGTGACGCTACCGACCTATGAGATCGACGCGACCAAGCTCGAAGCCGCATACAGCCCGAAGATGAAGGCTGTAATGATTGCGCACACGCTGGGTAACGTATTCGACCTGGACGCGGTGACAGCCTTTTGCAGGAAGTACAATCTGTGGCTGATCGAGGACTGCTGCGACGCGCTCGGCTCGACCTACAAGGGGCGCAAGGTGGGGACGTTTGGCGACATCGCGACGCTAAGTTTTTATCCCGCACACCACATTACCATGGGCGAGGGCGGAGCGGTTCTAACTGACAAACCGAACCTACAAATACTCATCGACAGCTATCGCGACTGGGGTCGAGACTGCTGGTGCCAGCCGGGTTGCGACAACACCTGCGGCAAGCGATTTGACTGGCAGCTCGGCAGCCTGCCCTGCGGATACGACCACAAGTACACCTACTCACACATCGGCTTCAACCTGAAGGCTACTGACATGCAAGCTGCCCTCGGCCTCTCGCAGATCGCGAAGCTGCCGGAGTTCATTGCGCGGCGCAAGGAAAACTTTGCCTATCTGCACGAGGCTTTGCAGCCGCTAGCCGATGTGTTGATTCTGCCCGAAGCCAGTTCCCACTCCGACCCAAGCTGGTTCGGATTTCCAATCGCTGTGCGGCCGGACGCACCCTTTACGCGCGACGAACTGACCGGCGCGCTGGAGGCGCAGAAGATTGGCACACGGCTGTTGTTTGCAGGCAATTTGCTGCGTCAGCCAGCCTACGAGGGTTGGGAGCATCGCGTCGTAGGCGAACTCACCAACACGGACTTCGTGATGAATCAAGTCTTCTGGATCGGCGTGTATCCCGGTCTGACCAACACGCTGCTGGACTTCATCGTGAAGACAGCGACCGAGTTTGTTGCAGCGACGAAGAGTGGGCTGAACCTACTCTAGGAACTTGTTGAAAATCGCCTGAACGGCGGGTGTTCAGTGGGTATCGGCGTA
>CAZPZL010000226.1:0-5063 GCA_964590925.1 uncultured Granulicella sp. | reverse complement strand
CACTGCAACCCAGCAATTCACCTAAACACATCTTGCCAACAACTAAATCCCCACCTGTGCAGGGGTTCCCTATAGTGCATCAGCAATAGCGTACAGGGGATTACACGGTTGCGCTTGGGGCCAGACTGAGAGCTTCTTCTGATATAGAATTAAAACGGTTTGGTCGAGGCATATTTTTTCGTCGGGTACTGCGGCGTTTCCGGTCTAACTTTATTTTTGTGAACTCGCTTACGAGGGGATGGGTTGATGAAGCGGAGTGGGCTGGTTGTGCTGCTGTTGATGGCGTGTTTTGCGTTTGGTGCAGGGGCGAATGGGCAGGCGGCCCGAACGAAGACGAACCTCGACCGGGGATGGAAGTTTCTGCTCGGAGATGAGGCGCGCGCGAGTGACGCGGTCTTCGACGATGACAAGTGGCAGTATGTCAATCTGCCGCACTCCTTCAGCGAGCCGTACTTCCGCTCGCCAGATTTCTACGTCGGCTATGGATGGTATCGACGGCACATTCTTGTCGACGCCGTGACTGTGAAGAAGCAGACCTCGCTTGAGTTTGAGGGAGCATTTCAAGACGCTGAGGTGTGGATTAACGGCAAGAAGGCTGGCGAGCATCTCGGCGGTTATACAGGATTTTCGATGGATATTACCTGCGATCTGCACGTGGGTGACAACTTGATTGCGGTGCGGGTAAACAATCTTTGGAATGGGCAGTTGAATCCGCGCTCGGGCGAGCATGTATTCAGCGGCGGAATCTATCGCGATGTCTATTTGGTGACGACCTCTGCGGTGCATGTGCCGTGGTACGGGACCTTTGTAACGACGCCGAAGGTCTCCGATGACGAGGCGACAGTCGATGTGAAGACCGAGGTCCGCAACGACTCCAGTACAGCGACAATTACTGTGTTGAAGACGGCGATCCTCGATCCAACAGGCAAACAGGTTGCGGAGTACTCGACCGAGCAGAAGATTGATGCGGGCGCGCTGGTAACAGTGGATCAGAGCGGCGTGGTCAGTGAGCCGAAGCTGTGGTCGCCGGAGACGCCGAAGCTCTATACCGCTGTCAGCCGCATTGTTGTGAAGGGCGCGGTGCAGGATGAGTTTCGCACACGATTCGGGATTCGCTGGTTCACATGGACGGCCGACGATGGCTTTACGCTTAACGGGAAACACCGCTACTTCCATGGAGCCGACGTGCACCAGGATCACGCGGGTTGGGGCGATGCAGTGACGAACGCGGGGGCACGGCGCGATGTGGCGATGGTCAAAGAAGCAGGATTCGACTTCATTCGCGGGTCACATTACCCGCACAAGCCAGCCTTTGCCGATGCCTGCGACGAGCTGGGCGTCTTGTTCTGGTCGGAGAATAATTTCTGGGGCATCGGCGGATACAAAGGTGATGGATACTTCAACGCCAGCTCGTATCCGACGGTTGAGGCGGATCAGGCACCATTCGATGCGCACGTCTTGCAGAGTCTCGCTGAGATGATTCGCATCAATCGTAATCATCCGTCGATCATTGTGTGGAGCATGTCGAATGAGCCGTACTTTTCTCCGGCAGCGGTGATGCCGAAGGTGCGCGCGCTGCTGGCCAAGGAGGTCGCGGAGAGCCATCAGCTCGACCCAACGCGGCCTGCGGCCATCGGCGGTGCGCAGCGCGGAGGGATCGACCTGATCGGCGATGTGGCCGGATACAACGGCGATGGCGCGCGGCTCTTCATCCATCCGAAGGTTGCCAGCGCGGTCACAGAATACGGTTCGGCGAAGGAAGATCGTCCGGGAACATACGATCCACATCTGCGCGACCTTGCTGGACAACCGGAGTTTCCATGGCGCGGGGGGCAGGCGATCTGGAGCATGTACGACCACGGCTCAGTCGCCGGAGCCGAGGGTACGACCGGCATCGTTGACTACTTCCGCCTACCCAAGCGCGGCTGGTACTGGTATCGCAATGCGCTGGCGAAGATTCCTCCGCCAGAGTGGCCAGTGGAGGGCACTTCTGCGGGCTTGAAGCTGACGGCAAGCAGTCCGGTGATTGCGCACGCCGATGGCACGGACGATGTGCAGGTAATCGTCACGGTTGTCGATGCGGCGGGCAAGCAGATCAGCAACACGCCCGATGTGACGCTGGATGTGGTCAGCGGACCGGGACAGTTCCCGACGGGCAAGTCGATCTCCTTCAAGAAGGGCACGGACATTCCGATCCTCGACGGACAGGCGGCGATTGAGTTTCGCTCGTACTACGCGGGGACGACGGTGATTCGTGCGACTTCACCAGGACTGCCATCGGCCCGGTTGACGGTTGTCTCAAAGGGCTCACCGGAGTTCATTGCAGGCAAGTCGCCGGAGTTTACGCCTGCGCCGTATGTGCGATTCATCGGGCGAATGCAAACCGATCACGACGAGGTCGCCAACATCACGCTGGATCGTCCGACCAATGCGAGCAGCATGGCCGCGGGTCATCAGTCGAAGCTGGCCAGCGACGGCGACAACGCGACGTACTGGTCTGCGGCGGCTGACGCGACAGGGTCGCAGTGGTGGGAGAGCGATCTCGAAGGCGTCTACGATGTAAACTCGGTGAGCGTGCGATTCGCAGGCGCCGGGAGCTACGACTACGAGATTCAAGGCTCGACCGATGATCGCATGACTTGGAAGACCGTGGTCAAGGGATCGGCGGAGGCGGTTGCGGGTAGACCAGTGGTGATCGCGCTGCCAGCAGGTACGAAGACAAGCGGAATTCGCATTGTGCTCGATTCCGTGCCGGAGGGAGCAGTTCCGGGATTGGCCGAGGTTGCAGTGCGCGGAGCAAGGGCGAAATAGGGCTTGTCTGCTGGGTCGTTTGTGTTTACATCGCTTTGCTCAGGATGACGACCAAAGTCGCCTCACAAAGACCAAGCAAAGTCGATAGTATAGGCGAGCAGGGACGGATTATAGTGGTTTGGTGCGAAACGGAGCGCGATGAACGGGAACGTTGCGGCGGAGCCGGAAAACGAGTTGGGACGACTGGGCTGGATGGCGCTGATGCTGACGCCAGAGATGGGGCCGATACGCATTGCACAGGCGATGAAGAGACTGGCAGCGGACGCAGCGGGCAACGATTTATATGAAGGGCGAGCATTCAAGGGAGCCGAGCGCGTCTTTACGGCTTCGCTGACCGAACTGGAGGCAGCTGGAATGCCCGCCCGCGCAGCTCAGTTTGTCGCTGACGGGCGGGCGCGTGCAGCGGCCGAGGACGAGCTCAAGCATGTCGCGGAGTCAGGCGGATTCATTCTGACCCGCGAGGACGAGGATTATCCCAGACGGCTATTGCATATCTACGATCCGCCAGCCGTTCTGTGGGGTCGAGGCGACCGCAAGCTGCTGAATCGGTCAGGAATCGCTGTCGTCGGTACACGCCATCCTTCGCCTTACGGCGCGGGTATGGCGGAGATGCTTGCGCGTGACCTTGCCAATCGTCGCTTGACGATCCTGAGCGGAATGGCGCGGGGCATCGACTCGGCGGCGCACAAGGGCGCGCTGGAGGCGGGCGGAAAGACGGTCGCGGTGTGGGGTACGGGCATCGACGTGGTCTATCCCAAGGAGAACAAGAAGCTGGCCGAGCAGATCGTTGCCACCGGCGGCGCGATCCTTAGCGAGTACCCGCTGGGAACCTTTCCCGCGCCGCAGAATTTTCCCCTGCGCAACCGTATACTGAGCGGCATGAGCGTGGGTGTGCTGGTCGTAGAAGGCGGCGAGTATAGCGGCACGCGCATTACTGCTCGCTGTGCGATGGAGCAGAATCGCGATGTCTACGCCGTGCCAGGAAACGTCACCAACAAAAATGCCTGGGGGCCAAACACTCTCATCAAGCAGGGCGCGCGCCTGACCGCGACATGGGAGGACATCTGGGAAGACCTGCCAGCGCAGGTTCGGCTTCAACTGGAAGACGAGATGGACGCCGCAGGGCAGTGGGCGTCGAAGGGGGGCAGCGCCTCCCTCTTCGATGACGACAAGCCACTGCAGGAGCACGAGCGGCTGTTGCTGGAGCAGTTGAAGCGTGATGAGGCCGTGCAGCTCGACCAGCTGATTGAGGGGATGGAAGGAACGCTCGACTCGGCGGAGATATTCACCGCGCTGTTTGAGCTGGAGCTGGCAGGACGAGTCAAACAGATGCCGGGAAAGAACTACGTGCGCTGCTTCTGAGTGGAACGATCTCGATTGAACGCGAATCAATACTAACTAGCAGGCCAAAGCACTTATCAACGGGACATTACGCGGCGACAGCCGGATAGGTTGAAGAATCCGAAGGACATGCCGTTCAACGCTGTCATCAGTGCAACTGCGTAGAATATCCATTTGCAGCTGGTGAATGCTGATGCCACTGACGCCAACAGTGGAACATGTCTCGTGTAATTGAGCAGTAGGATGGTTACGCTGATGTTCTCCGCGTAGTCGAGACCGGCGGCAGCCAGAGCAAGCCACCTCCATCTGCGCAGAGAGGTCTTGCGTATTCCAAGCCAGAGGGTGAAGCCAAACAGCGCTGGCATCACCAAGTCTAGCGTCCAGTAGAAGCGTAAGTAGATTGCGCATCCCGCGGGACCTAGGACATTGAAGAGTTGGCTGGAGTTTATAAATCACTGATCTTAATAGCAAGCCATTGCGACTTCAAAGCCAACTGATTTGCAGCAGAAGATGCGCTGCTCAATGGCGTCGATGCAAGCAATTCTGGACAATTTGCTCCGTTGTCTGACGGGGATTCCCTACATTGACTTGTGGCGCTATGATAGTCAAAAGATCTTGGGCACGTTGTTAGGAATCTATTCCTCTGTACGTAGGAGATGCTACAGTATGAGATTCCCTGTCCTCTTTGTCCTTGTTGCGATTGCCACATTCATCCCACCAGCCGCTCTGCCAGCTCAGCAGGCCATCACCGGTCAGGCCGCGTTTGCCGATTGGGATCAGCAGAGCCCTGGCATTCGTCGCAAAATCACACTCGCAGACCTGCCAGAACCAAAGCCCGAAGAGTCCGTTAATAACACTCCTCATCTGGTTCCGCGCCCGGATAGCGCGTGGCCGATTGCACCACCCGGCTT
>CAZPZL010000225.1:0-5072 GCA_964590925.1 uncultured Granulicella sp. | reverse complement strand
CTTTCCGGCCATCGGAGAGCGCCCCATCGCTTTGACCATTGCCACCAGAACTGGTGGCAATGGTCAAGGTCATTGAGGCACGCGGCGCGGGCGATCTTGCCAAGCGCGCCTTGGAAACCACCGGCCAAGTCTTTCGGTTCGCCATTGCTCATGGCTATTCCAGCAGGAATCCAGTTGCAGAGTTCAAGCCGTCTGACGTGTTGCTCCCGACAAAGAAGGAGAACTACGCGCGGGTCGATGCCAAGGACCTGCCCGATCTTCTGCGCGCAATCGAGGTTTATCGCGGCAAGGTCATAACCCGACTGGCGATGAAGCTGCTGGCGCTCACGTTTGTGCGCACGTCGGAACTGATTGAAGCACGATGGGAAGAGATTGACCTAAAGGCGCATCGTTGGAATATTCCACCAGAACGCATGAAGATGGATACTCCGCACATCGTTCCTCTCGCGCGCCAAGCAGTGGAGCTTCTGGAGTTGCTGCACACAATTACCGGCGCAGGAGAACTGATCTTCCCCGGAAATCGTGATCCGATGAAGCCCATGAGCAACAACACCATCCTTCTGGCGCTGGATCGCATGGGGTACAGAGGGAAGCAGACTGGCCACGGTTTTCGAGGTCTCGCTTCCACCATTCTGCATGAGCAAGGCTACAACCACGATCATATCGAATTGCAACTAACCCACGCGCCGCGTAATGCCGTGAGCGCAGCTTATAACCATGCTTTGTACTTGGAGCCTCGCGCCAAAATGATGCAGGACTGGGCGGACTTTCTGGAGCAGGCCCAACGCGGCGGCAAGGTGCTGCCCTTCCGTGGAACGGCGGCATAGCTACGCTGGGGATTGTGTCATGGAATAGCCGGTACCAGTGCTTTGCATTTTTCTGATGATAGCCTCGGCTAGATCATCCACATTGGAAGCGGATTGTTTTTTCCCGCTCAATCCTCGAAGGATTTCGCCCTGACGGTCATACGCCACGGAGCCATAGTTGAGGAAGGTGGTCAGAACCTGCTCGTGCCCTAGGTTCTGGCTCCATGCCTTGAAGTCTTCGGGAGAATTGCAGACCATCTCGCCAAGTTGAGCCAGCGTCTTTCTCAGGCTGTGCGGATGGAAGTACGGCAGGCCCGCGCACTCGAATGCCTCACGAAATACATTGCGAATCGGCTGGGCGCTGCTCCAGTGCTTTCGCTCCAATCCTGTCGCGGCGAACTGACGGGCAGCTCCGAGTGCGATGCGCGTGGCCGGGAAAAGCGGATCGTCGTTGCCCCACAACTTTTCTTGCCGCAGAAATAACACCCAGTCCGAGACGATCTCCCGGATTCCCTCTCCCACGGGGAAAAAGAACGTCGTGAATGTCTTGCTGAACTTCGTCTTTACCTCACGCGCATCTTGGTGGACGCAGTTTTCTCTCAGGTCCACATGCTTCAGCTTCATCGAAGCGATGGCGCTGTCTCGTGCGCCGGTCAACAGAGTGAAAGCGACCAGCGCGCGATTGCGGCGTGCAATCTCCGTCTGGGCTGGCATCGTTTGGATGACGTGCTTGATCTGCTCCAGCGTTGGGGCGATTTGTTCGCGCTGGGCTGTGGCGACGCGCGTGTCTTTCTGCGACAGGTTGAAATACTCTGCGTCGGAATACTGAAGGCGCGCCTTGTATCCCGGCTGTCCAGCCAGCCAGAAGAAGAACTGCTTTAGCTGCGTCAGCGTGGCGTGCAAGGTCGCCTTGCTCAGTCTCACGCCGGTGCGCTGGGCTTTCTCTTCGGTTAGATGCCGCTTGAACGCCACAGCCTGCTCATAGTGGAATGCCTTGAAGTCCCGACATCGGGTGTACTCCTCAAACCGGCTCAACGCCTTCGCAGCGGCGTCCACGGTTGGCTCGTTGTGCCGCTTTGCTTCCTTCAGATAGGCGAAGTATCTGCGCTTGATGCGCTCGTTTTCCGGGCTGTGTTTACTCATGGTTTCCTGCTCCTATTCCAAGTCACGGTTTACGAAGGGAGAATTACTCTCGTTAAATCGTGGTCAAGAAGCCAGCCAACGACACTGAACAGGTGTAAGCCGCAATCTCTACCGCTCTGCGCACTGGAGCTTGGGCAAGTGTCGCGTAATGGTGGGTAGGCCCGCAGAATTGCCGTCGCTACTGCACAGTAAGGTTGACCGTCGTGGCGTGCGACAGAGAGTTGGACGTTGCGGTAACTGTCAGGGAATATGTCTGTACCGTTGGACCGGGCGCCGGTTGTCCTCCACCACATCCGGACAGAGCCGCAACCCATACTATCGCGATGGAGAGAAGCGTTAGGCGACCGATCCGCTTTAACCCGCGCAAGGCTCCGTTCTGCCTGAGTGTATTTCGCTTGACAGCAAAGGGTAGCAGGATCACGCCGAGAGCCGCGGGCAGAGAACCGCTGCGGAAGGGATTGCTGGCAGGTAGCGCTGTCGTCTGGTTGGGCAGCGTTACTGTCAGCGTTACGCTGTTGGCGGCGGAGTTCGTGGGCAATGATGCGGGAGAAAACGTCGCCGTTGCTCCACTTGGAAGTCCAGAGACGGCGAATGAGATTACTCCCACAAAGGTGGTGCCTATCGTCGGGGTGAAGCTCAGCGTATAGGTGGCTCTTCCTGCTGACGAGGCAGTCGCCGAACCGCTTCCACTGGCGGGCGCAATGGTGAAGTCCTCGACGGTCTCTGCCAGCAGTCCGCTGGTTATCGTAGAAAATAGTGTGTCGCCAGAGTAAACCGCAGAGATAGTATGCGCGTTGGCGGCAAGTCCCGATGTCGTGTAAGTCGCCACGCCAGAGGCCAGCGTTCCAGATCCCAACAGAGTTGTTCCATCGTAGAAAGATACGGTGCCGCTCGGAGTCCCCGCCGAAGACGTTACGTTCGCTGTGAAGGTCACAGCGTTGGTCAGGATGGCGGTGCTGGCCGAGGTGAGTAGCGCGATTGCAGGCGTGGCCTGGGTGACGTTCAGCGGGACAGATGCGGAGGTTGTCGCGTAGTCGGTCGTGTCGGTGGGGGTAAAGGTCGCCTTGAGCGTCTGCGGGCCAACGCCCAGAACCGTCCCCGCTGCGGGCGAGTAGGAGAAGCTGCCCGCCACCGGCGAGGTTGCATCCAACTGGGTCGCACCGAGCGCCGTGCCGTAAGAGATTGCCGCCGGTGTCGCCCAAGTGATCGCGGGGAGTTGAAGCCCAGTCAGACCGATCAGGCTGGTGGTGCCGGAGAGGCTCGACTTGTAGAAGCCATCGCCAGCATAGTTCGCATCGACCGGATGAACCCGCTGGCCCACGGGCGCGATGTCGGTTGCTGTTGCGGTTGCCGTCTGCGTTCGTTGCGCCAAAGAAACCGATAAGCTGCCGTTCTCGTAATTAGCCGTGGCCAGATCCGTTACGCCATCCCCGTTGAAGTCCGCTGCTGCGATGGCCTGAGCGTAGAGCCCCACGCTTGGGCTTGTCCCCACGGTAAAGGTTCCATCTCCCTTGCCCAGAAGAATCGTTGGAGTTGTGCTGTAGAAATTCGCTATGGCGAGATCGGCCTTGCCGTCTCCATTGAAATCTCCGACGACGATGGAATATGGGTCGCTGCCTGTTGCCGGGCTCACCGGTGCGGCGGTAAAGGTTCCGTCTCCGTTGCCCAGCAGGATTGTTACGGTATTGCTGTAGTTATTCATTACGGCTAGATCGGTCTTGCCATCGCCGTTGAAGTCTCCCATGACGATGAACTGGGGGTGGGTGCCTGTTGTCGGGCTAGCGGCAGTGGCTGCAAAGGTTCCATCGCCATTGCCCAGCAGAATTGATATTGTGTCGTCTGAGTCATTCGCGGTGGCCAGATCGGGGATGCCATCTCCGTTGAAATCTCCTGACACAACGAAAGCTTGGCTGCTGCCGGTCGTCGGACTGGCAGTGGCTGCGGTAAACGTCCCGTCTCCATTGCCCAACAGAACCGTGATCGTAGTGCTGGCACTGTTCGCCACGGCCAGATCCGCTTTACCGTCTCCGTTGAAGTCTCCGACTGTAAGGGACGCGGGGTAGATTCCTGCCCTCGGTCTCACGGCAGTTGCGGTAAATGTCCCGTCTCCATTGCCTAGCAGGATTGTTAGACTGCTGTAAAAGCTCACCACGGCTAGGTCGGCTTTGCCGTCTCCGTTGAAGTCGCCAACTGCGATGAAGAGGGGTTCGCCATTTGTTGCCGGACTCGTGGCTGTAGGTGTAAATGTTCCATCCCCATTGCCCAGCAGGATCGTCACAGTGTTGCTCGATTGGTTCGCCACAGCTAGATCCGGAATGCCGTCTCCGTTGAAGTCTCCTACGGCAACAGAATCCGGGTTAGTTCCGGTTGTGTATGTCTGCGGGGTGAGCCAGCTAAGGGTTTCAGACCCTGCGCCCAGAGTTGCGCTGCCCAACAGGAAGTTTGCGTTGCTGGTGTCGAGGAACGAGACGCCTCCGGTGGGCGCGATCGGCCCTGTCGCCGTCACCGTCGCCATCAGCGAGTAGTTGCCCGCCACTCCGCTCTGCGCGATGACCGTCGAGGTGGCGACCGCGCCGGTGACGGTCAACGCCGATGCGCTGGAGGCGCTGGTCGCACTGCTGTTGGTGCCCGCAAAGACTGCCTTGTAGCTGTGGCTGCCGATGCCGGGAATGAACTTCAGCGTCGCCTTGCCCGCGCTGGTCAACTGCGCCGTGCCCAGCAGATGGATGTCCTCACAGTAGGTCGCCGATGCGTCACAGAAGTTGACGCTACCGGCGGTTAGCGGTGTGGACCCGGCAGCGACCGTTGCGCTCAGTGTGACCACGCTGTCCGCAGCAACCGATGTGACCGGCGCGCCGGATGCAGTCACCGCGAGCGCCGTCGTCGTCGTGGACTCGGCCTTGATGACCACGGAAAGTGGCGTGGTTGCGACGATGCTGCCTGATGTTCCGGTAATGGTCGCTGTTGAGCTTCCGGCGGCAGCGGAGCTACTAGCGGTCAGCGTCAGTGCGCTCGTACCGGTCGTGGAATTGGTTCCCCACGAGGCCGTCACGCCGCTGGGCAAGCCGGAGATCGTCATCCCGACGCTGCCGGCAAAGCCGTACTGCGGAACCACGGTAATCT
>CAZPZL010000224.1:0-5083 GCA_964590925.1 uncultured Granulicella sp. | reverse complement strand
CCGTCTTCAGCTTCCAGAAGGGTTCGTATCCGCCGCCAGCCTTGAGGCGACGACGCTTGACCTGGCACTCGTAGATTTTTTCCGATTCAGCAGCCATATCTCTCCTTTGAGACGTGTTCGTTTGTTGCTCCGCTCGCAATGGAGAACGAAGCAGGTGTTCGGAAACAGAATCTCCGCGGCGCGGGACCATTCGTCTCTTCGCGCAATTCAGTGTGACCAGTCCGATCAGCGTGACCGGTACAATCCGTGACAGAACCACCTGCTCCGGCGGCTACACCACCGGATGCGCGGAGGGTCTCGGAGCGCGCCCATCGGCAGCTTTCTGAAAGAGCAGCCCGTTGGGACAGAACTCTGCATCGGCAATCAATTTATGCTCGACGTAAGCAACCGTTGTAGCCTTGCCATTGCGTCCCAGCAGCTTCACCGCGCCCGCGCACTCCTTGCAGCGGAAGTCAGTGTCTGCATCCTCAAGAGCCTCGGCGACACTCTTGACCTTCCAGAAGGCCTCGTACCCGCCGCCCGGCTTCACCCGGCGACGCCTCACCTCGCACTCATACATCTTTTCCCGTTCGACAGCCATTGGACCAATTCTCCTTTTCTGCGTCCTCATAATCGAAAAATGTCGATTGCAACAAACACCGCATAGCAACAAGCTATGCAGCACTTGCAGTAGTCGAGACACGCGCTTCAAGTGCAGCACATCCTGGGAAAAGAGATGCTTTACAGCCCGGTACTTACTGTCCGGTTCCGCCAACCGTTATTCGGTCTAGCTTCGTTGTTGGCATTCCCACGCCGACCGGAACGGATTGTCCGGCCTTGCCGCAGGTACCAATTCCTTCGTCAAGGGCGAGATCGTTGCCCACCATCGACACAAACTTTAATGCCTCGGGCCCGCTACCGATCAGCGTCGCGCCCTTCACTGGCCTCGTCACCCGTCCGTCTTCGATCAGGTACGCCTCGCTGGCCGAAAAGACGAACTTGCCATTGGTAATATCCACCTGCCCGCCGCCGAAGTTCACCGCATACAGACCGCGCTGTACGCTCTTGATGATGTCTTCCGGTACGTCTGTCCCATTCAACATATAGGTATTCGTCATGCGCGGCATGGGGATGTGGCGATAGCTCTCGCGTCGTCCGCTGCCGGTATTCGCTGCTCTCATCAATCGGCTTGACAGCTTGTCCGTCAAATAACCCTTCAAAATTCCGTTCTCGATCAGCACCGTCTCCTGCGTGGCGTTGCCCTCGTCGTCCACATTAATCGACCCGCGACGTAGCGGCATCCGCCCATTGTCGACGACGGTAACTGTTTCGCTCGCAACTTTCTGTCCGATCAGCCCTGCAAACGCCGAGGTCTTCTTGCGATTGAAATCCGCCTCCAGCCCATGTCCGACGGCCTCGTGCAGTAGCACTCCGGGCCACCCAGGGCCGAGAACAACCGGCATCTCGCCCGCAGGTGCCGCGATCGCATCCAACTGTAGAATCGCCGTCCTCGCAGCCTCGCGCGCAAAATGCTCCGGTGAGTGCTTCCCCTCAAAGAAATCCAGCGCGACACGTCCGCCACCGCCCGATGTTCCTCGCGTCGTGCTGCCCGCGCCCTCGTTCGCTCTGTCGTCCTTGGCGATGACGAAGATATTCAGCCGAGCCAGCGGCTGCGTGTCCGAAGCAAATGTACCGTCAGAGGCTGCAATCAGAATCCGCCGCAACTCGTCGTTGAATCCAGCGCGAACCTGCATGATGCGCGCGTCGTACTCCCGCGCAGCCTTGTCCGCACGCTGGATCAGATCTAACTTGGCTGTAATCTCCGCGTCATTGGCCGC
This sequence comes from uncultured Granulicella sp., assembly GCA_964590925.1. GTDB lineage: Bacteria > Acidobacteriota > Terriglobia > Terriglobales > Acidobacteriaceae > Edaphobacter. The sequence continues at coordinate 3,266 of CAZPZL010000224.1, read as the reverse complement.
GCCCGCGATGGGGTACAGTGTCGCCGCACCCGCCGTGTGCTGGAATCCAGTAACCCGCTCTCTGGTCGAACCACTGGCAATCAGAGCAGCCGTTCTAGCCGCCCGCAACAGCCGCTCGCTCGACAGGTCGTCCGTGTAGGCATAGCCCGTCCTCTCACCCGACAGCACACGAATCCCGCAGCCCACGCTGATGCTCTGGCTGGCCGTCTTTACCAGCGATTCGTCAATTCCCAACGCGGTCGAAGTCACCGACTCGAAGTATAGATCTGCGTACTCGCCACCGGCCGAGAGAGCCTCGCCCAGGCAACGCTCCATCAGCCGCTCGCTCAGGCCGAGCTTCTCGATAAAGTAACGCCTGTGATCGGGCGCTTGAACGGCGATATTGTCAGTCATGGGCAGTGGCACATCTACCATTCTAGGCTCGCAAAGTGTTCGCGGCAAATAAAACACGAAGAATGTCGCCTAAGACGTGTTACAGTTGCAGGTTCCCCTGCATTTGCCAGCAGATACTCAAGTCTGCATTAGCTCCGCTAGTTTGCCAACCAGTTGTACCCCAATAGCCGGACATCGCCGCAACAAGATTCCCGCCCGCAGCGCTTTTCGTACACTGTCTTCGCTCAAAATCTGTGCCGCTGAACTACTATGGTTATGATTGCTCTGCTGGTTGCCGTAGTCCATAACGCCGGTTGCCACAGTCCAAAATCCACTACGCGATGGGAGCCGCGCCACATGCCGAAGATGAAGGAGCTTACTGTAACCATTGCCGACCAGCCGGGCGCCTTGGGCACGTGCTTCAAGGCACTCGCCGAACGAAAAATCAACATCCTCGCCTTTCAATCCTATGTCGAGGAGGGCGAAAGTCTGGCTCGTCTTGTGGTTGACGATCTGGTCAGCGCCCGCGCCGTGCTGGGCACACTGGGAATGATCTTCGAGGTCACCGAAGTGGCCTCCGTCCGCCTCGCCAACCGAAGCGGAGAACTAGCCCGCGTGACCACAGCTCTGGGCGAAGCCAAGATCAATATCGACTACTCCTACTGCGGCATCGAGCCCGAATCAGCGCACCCTCTGGCCGTCTTCGGCGTCGACAACACGACACAGGCCGTCACCATACTTGACGCGCTCGCCGACGAGTCGGATCACTAGAGCAATTCAGATATTGCTATAGACCAAATTTGTCATTCCGCAGCGAAGCGGAGGACTCTGCTTTTGTTGGCACCACGACGGTCTACACCATTACCGAAATTTCCCTCGCATGCGATGACGATGCCTGCTCGTCCCTTCATGCTCTCACTCGCGCTCTGCGGAACTACGGTGATGGCAGGTCTTGCCGTTCGATTCGAACCACTTGGTCTACCCTCATTCGTAACGAAGTACGCCGGATCGATGCTTTGGGCCGCGATGATCTACTGGATCGTCTCAACTCTCCTTCCGGTGCGACGCCTGCGTATCGTCACTCTGCTCTCCGGCTCTATCGCCTCTGCCGTCGAGTTCTTCAAGCTCTACCATTCGCCCGGAATGGATGCCTTCCGACACACGGTGCCCGGAATTCTCCTACTCGGACGCATCTTTTCTGTGTGGGACCTCGTTGCGTACTGGATCGCAATCGGTATCGCAGCATATCTCGACACCAGTCTGCGCCACGCGGAAAGCTAATTTGCAGGCGAGGCTGCGGGCAAAGAGAGGCTACTGGAGAGTACCCTCGCTGTCGGCCCAGTAGCCGTTGCGCGCCTCGACCCTCAGCCCAGCATATCCCGGTGCGCGCAGCTCAATGGCGTGAAATCCCGGGTGCGGCGACGGCGGCTGAAAGCTCAGGATGTAACGATTCGGGATGTGGTTGGAGATCGTTTGCAGGTCGCGCTGTAGATTCTTCTCGCTGCCCAGCTTGAAGTACTCACCACCCGTCAACCGCGCGACGGTCTCTGGAATGTTCTTTTGCAAGCCCTCGAAGGCCGCAATTGCTGCCGCCCGCGCCAGCGCCAGCGGAGGCGCAAGCAACTCCAGACAGCCGTAAGCCTGCTGCGCGGGGTTCTTTGTCAAGTCGACATTGGGGTCGTTCGGGTCGCGGCTCATGCACCCATGCACAGGCCCCGGCGTCGAAGAACTCAGCGATTTGCTGCCCTCGTTTTTAAACTCGTCCCGTCCGCTGGAGAATCCAATGCTGTAGATGACGGTGTTAGTGTCGCTGATCTCTCGCAGTGCATCGTCGAGCTTCAGCTTGCTGCCGTGATCGTTTGTCTCCGAGACCAGCAGAATCGCCCGCCGATAATTCTTCGGCTGCTTGCGCAACTGGTCTACCGCAAAGCCAATACTATCCAAAATCGCCGCGCCCTTGTCGCCGTTATTGTCGTCAATCAGCGCCTGAATTGCTTGCGCAGCCTTGCCATTGTTGGGGGTGAAGTCTTCGACCAGCACCGGCGAGCTGTCGAAGCCCACCACAGCGACTCGGTGCGTTACCTCGCCAACCACCACGTCCAGCATTGAAGCCACCGCGCCGAACTTGCCAATCTCATCGACCGCCGCGCCGCCACCCTCCAGCACCACGACCAGCGCCAGAGGTTCGCCGCCTGTGTCCTCCTCCAGCCGCAGCTTCTGCGGGACACCATCGTCGGTCAGCACAAAGTCGTCGGCCTTCAGGGTGAAGATCAACTGGTTCGCCTTGTTGCGTACCAGCGCCGGAACCATCACCAGCGTTGACCGCGTGCTGAGCGTCGGAGTCGGCGTAAGCGACTGTGCAGCTATAGGCTCCACACACCCAACGCAGACCAGAGCAAATACAGCAAGACGCACGATGAGCGAAGCTATCAATCCCAGTTTATTCGTCATCGCTCGCCACTCCTCGCATTAGCAGCGTGACATCCGCACGCTATCGATTTCAACCGACCAGAATCTTCAATTAGAGCCTTACTTCCCGCGAAGCAAGGGTAACAGCTATTACGCGATGAGATGGAGTCGCAGCCAATAACTATCGCCGCGCAATATAGACACTTTTTTTGAAGGCGATTGGCGGATGGTCTATTGTCGCTTGGCATCGGGTGTTAGTTGCAGTGTCTGTTCCCGCCGTTCGCGCAACACCACCACGGTCAACTGACGTCCTTGGTTCTCTCGAATTACTCGCGTCCAATCGCCGCTGCTGGTCACTGTGCGCGCGTTGACCCGTACCACCACATCGCCCGCACGCAGTCCTGCCGTAGCTGCCGGTGCGCTTGCCTCCACCGAACGCACCAGAAGGCCCGCCCCGCCGAAGAACTCCGCGAGCAGTGTGCTGA